>DAIOUO010000263.1:0-5044 GCA_036759485.1 Geminicoccaceae bacterium
CGGTACTGACCACGCCCACGGCGACGCTGCCGCGCTCGAGCCCGGAGAGTGCCCCGACCGCGGCGGCGCAGTCGGAAAGCGCGGCCTCGATCCGGTCGAGCGCGAGCAGCACCTCCTCGCCGGCCTCGCTCGGCCGCACGCCCTCGCGGTCGCGCAGCGTGAGCGGCACCCCGCCGAGCGCCTCCTCGAGCAGCTTGAGCTGCTGGCTCACCGCCGGCGGGGTGAGGCCGAGCGCCTCGGCCGCGCCGCTGATCGAGCCGGCCCGCACATAGGCGCCGAAGGCCCGCAGCTGGCGCAGCGAGGTCCGCCGCGCGAAGGGCGAAAGTTTCTCTTTCATCGCGGCCAACATTAAAAGATTCGGATTTCGGCCGCCACGGTGGCACAAAGCGGGCGAGGCGGCCGCAGAGCCGCCCTCGAAGGGCCGGATCGAAGCGCCGCGGATCGCTCGCGCGGTCCGCCGCGGGAGGCGGGGGAACGATGACCACACTCGCCGAGCATCTCGACCGCTGGGCGGCCGGTGGCCCGGATCGGGCGCCGATCGCCGCGACGGTGGCGGCACTCGCCAAGGCCGCAGCCGAACTCTCGGAGCTCGTGCGCCTCGGGCCGCTCGCCGGCGAGATGGCCGAGGTCGTCGCGGAGAGCCGCGACGGCACCGGCCAGAAGGCTTTGGATGTGCGCGCCGAGGAGCTGTTCGAGACGGCACTGCGCGCCGCACCGGTCGCCTGGCTCGCCTCGGAGGAGCTCGACGGGGTCCTGGCGCTGCGGCCCGGTGCGCCGCTCGCCGTGGCCCTCGACCCGCTCGACGGCTCGGCCAACATCGAGCAGGCCTCGATGATGGGGGCGCTCTTCTCGATCCTGCCGGCCGCCTCGACCGGCGAGGCGAGCTTCCTCGTCCCGGGCGAGCGCCAGCTCGCCGCCGGCGTCGTGGTCTACGGCTCTTTCACCGCCCTCGTCCTCACGCTGGGCGAGCGGGTCGACCTGTTCGCGCTCGATCCGCGCACCGGGCGTTTCGTCTTGCACCGGGAAGGCGTGCGCGTCCCTCCGGCCCGCCGCGAATACGCGATCAACGCCAGCAACGCGCGACACTGGCCCCTGCCCATCAAGGCCTATGTCGAGGAGTGCGTGGCCGGCGCCACGGGTCCGCGCGGGGTCGACTACAACATGCGCTGGGTCGCCTGCGTGGTGGCCGACCTCTACCGCATTCTGGTCCGGGGCGGGATCTTCCTCTACCCGGGCGACGCGCGAAAGGGGTACGAGCACGGCCGGCTGCGGCTCCTCTACGAGGCGTTCCCGATCGCGCTGATCATGGACCGGGCGGGCGGACTCGCGACCGACGGCTTCCACCCGATCCTCGAGCTCGCACCCAAAGACCTGCACGAACGCACGCCCCTGATCTTCGGCTCCAAGGACAAGGTCGACCGGGTCGTCGAGCTGCACCACGCCAACGTCCCGCCGGCCGGCCAGCGACCGCTCTTCGGCCAGCGCGGCCTGTTCAAGTCGGGCAGCTGAGCCGGCTGCGGGAGAGGGGGAGAGAACCCGTGTCGGTGCGCCATCCGATCATCTCGGTCACCGGCTCCTCCGGGGCCGGGACCACCACGGTCAAGCACACCTTCGAGCAGATCTTCCGCCGCGAGGGTATCAAGGCGGCCTGGATCGAAGGCGACGCCTTCCACCGCTGGAACCGCCAGGAGATGCGCGAGGCGATGGCGGAGGCCGCCAAGCGCGGCAATTTCCACCTGAGCCATTTCGGCGTCGAGGCCAACTTGCTCGAGGAGCTCGAGGCGGTCTTCGCCGAATACGGCAGGAGCGGCACGGGCCGCACCCGCCACTACGTCCACGACGACCGCGAGGCCGAGCTCTACGGCGTCCCGCCCGGTCACTTCACCGACTGGGAGCCCCTGCCTCGGGACACCGACCTCCTGTTCTACGAGGGGCTGCACGGGGCGGTCGTGACCGACAAGCTCGACATCGCCAAGCACGCCGATCTCAAGATCGGCGTCGTGCCCGTCATCAATCTCGAGTGGATCCAGAAGATCCACCGCGACCGGGCCGCGCGCGGCTACACGACCGAGGCGGTGACCGACACGATCCTCAGGCGGATGCCGGACTATGTCCGCTACATCTGCCCGCAGTTCACCCAGACCGACGTCAATTTCCAACGGGTGCCGGTGGTCGACACCTCGAACCCCTTCATCGCCCGCTGGATCCCGACGGCCGACGAATCGGTCGTGGTGATCCGCTTCCGCAACCCGCGGGGGATCGACTTTCCCTATCTGCTCTCGATGATCCAGGGCAGCTGGATGTCGCGCGCGAACTCGATCGTGATCCCCGGCCCCAAGCAGGACCTGGCGATGCAGCTCATCCTGACGCCGCTGATCCTGCAGCTCGTCGACCGCGCGCGGCGTGCCCGCTGAGAGCGACATCGAACGAGGACGAGAGCGCATGAGCGGCACCGTCGACCTCCGCACCATGGCCAACGCCATCCGGGCCCTCGCCATGGACGCGGTCGAGAAGGCCAAGAGCGGTCATCCGGGCATGCCCATGGGCATGGCGGACGCGGCGACCGTGCTCTGGACCCGCCACCTCCTGGTCGACCCGGCCGATCCCGACTGGCCCGACCGCGACCGCTTCGTGCTCTCCGCCGGGCACGGCTCGATGCTGCTCTACGCGCTCCTCCATCTCACGGGCTTCCCGAAGATGGACATGGAGCAGCTCCAGCGCTTCCGGCAGCTCCATTCGCTCACCCCCGGCCATCCCGAATACGGCCACACCCCGGGCGTGGAGACGACCACGGGGCCTTTGGGCCAGGGCCTCGCGAATGCGGTCGGCATGGCGCTCGCCGAGCGGATGCTCGCCGCCCGCTTCGGCGAGGAACTCGTCGACCATCGCACCTGGGTGATCGCCGGCGACGGCTGCCTCATGGAGGGCATCAGCCACGAAGCCGCCGCACTGGCCGGTCATCTGGGGCTCGGCCGGCTGATCGTGCTGTTCGACGACAACGGCATCTCGATCGACGGGCCGACCAAGCTCGCGACCAGCGAGGACGTGCGCGCCCGCTTCGCGGCCTATGGCTGGCACACCCTCGCGGTCGACGGCCACGATCCGCAAGCCGTCGCTCGGGCGCTGGCCGAAGCCGAGGCCGATCCGCGCCCCTCGCTCGTGGCCTGCCGGACCATCATCGGCTACGGCGCACCCAACAAGCAGGGCAGCGAATCGACCCACGGCGCCCCACTCGGAGCGGCCGAGATCGCGGCCGCCCGCGAGCGACTCGGTTGGCACCATCCGCCCTTCGTGATCCCGGACGAGATCTACGCCGCCTGGCGGGCCGCGATGCGGCGCGGTGCCGAGGCGCGCTCCGCCTGGAAGGCGCGCTTCGAGGCGGCCCCGGCCGAGCTCCGCGCCGCCTTCGTGAAGGCCGTCGCGGGCGAGATCCGCGCCGATGTCGAAGCCGCGATCGCCGCCCACAAGGCGAAGCTCTTCGAGGCCAAGCCCACGCTCGCCACCCGCAAGGCCTCGGAGATGGCGCTCGAGGCCTTGACCGCTGCGGTGCCCGAGCTGGTCGGCGGCTCCGCCGATCTGACGCACTCGAACAACACGATCACCAAGGCCACCAAGCCGATCCGGCCGGGCGCGTTCGCCGGTCGCTACGTCCATTACGGTGTGCGCGAGCACGCCATGGCGGCGGTCATGAACGGGATGGCGCTGCACAAGGGTCTCGTCCCCTATGGCGGCACCTTCCTGGTCTTCTCCGACTACGCCCGCAACGCCATCCGCCTCTCCGCCCTCATGGGCCTGCGGGTGGTCTACGTCATGACCCACGACAGCATCGGCCTCGGCGAGGACGGGCCGACCCACCAGCCGGTCGAGCACCTGGCTTCGCTGCGGGCGATCCCGAACCTGCTCGTCTTCCGCCCGGCCGATGCGGTCGAGACGGCCGAGTGCTGGGAGGTGGCGCTCGCCCAACGCAGCACGCCTTCGGTCCTCGCCTTGAGCCGCCAGAACCTGCCGGCCGTCCGCACGAGCCCGAGCGAGGCGAATCTCTGCGCCCGCGGCGGCTACGTGCTCGCCGAGGCCGAAGGCGGGGCGCGCGCGCTCACCATTCTCGCGACCGGCTCGGAGGTCCATCTCGCCCTCGAGGCGCGCGGCCGGTTGCAGGCGCGCGGTGTGCCGACCGCCGTCGTCTCCCTGCCCAGCTTCGAGCTGTTCGACGCGCAGGATCCGGCCTACCGCCGGGCGGTGCTCGGCAGCGCGCCGCGGATCGCGATCGAGGCGGCCTCGCCTTTCGGCTGGACCCGTTACGTGGCGAGCGAGGACGACGTCGTCGCGGTGCGCGGCTTCGGCGCCTCGGCCCCGGCCGCCGATCTCTTCCGCCACTACGGCATCACCACCGACGCACTCGTGGCCCTGGCCGAGCGCAAGCTCGCTTCGGCCGCGGCCGCCTGACCACCGGGAGGACCTCGATGGCCTTCGTCACCCTCCGCCAGCTCCTCGATCACGCCGCCGAGCACGGCTACGGGGTGCCGGCCTTCAACATCAACAACATGGAGCAGCTGCGCGGGATCATGGAGGCGGCCGCCAAGACCGCCTCGCCCGTGATCCTCCAGGCCTCGCGCGGGGCACGCGCCTATGCCGGCGACACGATCCTCGCGGCCATGGTGAAGGCGGCGGTCGAGACCTGGCCCGAGATTCCCGTCTGCCTGCACCTCGACCACGGCGACAAGCCCGCGACCTGCCTCTCGGCCATCCAGCACGGCTTCACGAGCGTGATGATGGACGGCAGCCTCGAGGAGGACGGCAAGACGCCCTCCTCCTACGAGTACAACCTCGCCGTCACCAAGAAGGTCGTCGAGATGGCGCACTGGGTGGGCGTCTCGGTCGAGGGCGAGCTCGGCTGCCTGGGTTCGCTCGAGACCGGGGAGGGCGAGGCCGAGGACGGCCACGGCGCCACCGGCAAGCTCGACAAGAAGCAACTCCTGACCGATCCGGACCAGGCGCGCGACTTCGTCGCCGCGCCCGGGGTGGATGCGCTCGCGGTGGCGATCGG
>DAIOUO010000264.1:0-5042 GCA_036759485.1 Geminicoccaceae bacterium
CCCTTGAGCCCGGCGAGCTGCTCGCCGAGCCGCGCCCGCTCGCCGCGGAGCCCGGTGAGCTCGGCCTCGAGCCGCGCCAGCGCCTGCTCCTGTTCGGCGAGCCGGGCGGCCGTGCGGTCGCGCTCGGCGGTGGCCCGACGCACGGCCTCCTGGGCTTCGGCGATCCGCTTCTCGAGCTCGCCGCGGACCCGGCCGAACTCCTCGCGCAGACGCTGCGCGGCCTGCTCCTGTTCGGCCGAGAGGGCGGCGATCCGGTCGCGTTCGGCGACCGCCCGCCGCAGCTCCTGCTGCAGCCGCTCCGGGTCGAGGGAAGGGGGCTGGGCGAGCACCGGCGGGCTCGCCTGGAGGAGGAGGGAAGCGAGCACGACGGCGCAGGCCGTCCGCGGGCGGAACACGGTCATCATGCGCACCCCGATCGTTGCTGCACGGGCTCTCTCGGTCGGCCGAGACCCGGCTTAGAGCAAGGCCCGCGTCGGCGCCAGCGCCTTCCCGCGGGGGCCCGACGCGCGGGGCTCAGAGCCGTGCGAGACGCTCGATCAACAGGTCGAAGAAGCCGTCGGCGTCGGCCTCGGTCAGCACGAGCGCGTTGGCCGGCCGGTCGGAGCGGCCCCACCAGTCGACCACCGAGCGGCCGCGGCAGAAGCGACCCTCGGTCTCGATCTCGACCCGGCAGCGCTTGCCGGCGAAGAGCTCGGGCCGCAGCAGATGCGCGATCACGCACGGATCGTGCAGCGGCGCGCCGGGGATCGCGTAGCGCGCCATGTCGTGGCGGTTGAAGAACTCCAAGAAGTCGTGCACGGCCCGGGCGACGGGCGTGCCGATCGCGCGGATCCGCTCGAGCCGCGGGGCGGTGACCAGCACCTGGTGGGTGAGGTCGAGGCCGATCATGGTGACGGGCACGCCGGATTCGAACACCACCCGGGCGGCGTGCGGGTCGACCCAGAAGTTGAACTCGGCCGCAGGCGTGACGTTGCCGAGCTCCTTCGCACCGCCCATCAGGACGATCTCGGCGAGCCGCGGGCCGATCGCCGGCTCCTTGACGAGCGCGAGGGCGACGTTGGTGAGCGGGCCCGTGGGGCAGAGGGTAACGGTTCCGGGCGGTCGCTCCATGACGAGCCGGACGATCGCGTCGACCGCGTGTTCGGCCGCGAGCGGCAGGGTCGGCTCGGGCAGGGTCACGCCGTCGAGGCCGGTCGCGCCGTGCACCTCGGTGGCGGTGACGAGCGGCTCGAGGATCGGCCGCGCGCAACCGGCGAAGACCGGCACGTCGCGCCGTCGGCCGAGCTCGACCACCTGGCGGGCGTTGCGCTGGGTGAGCGCGAGCGGCACGTTGCCCGCCACCGTCGTGATCGCGAGCAGCTCGATCTCTTCGGGCGAGGCGAGGGCCAAGAGGATCGCCACGGCGTCGTCCTGGCCGGGGTCGCAGTCGAGGATCACGGCACGCGGGGCCAAGGCGGTCTCCCTCGGGGCGCTCAGCGCTCGGTGAGCTTGAACTCGATGCGGCGGTTGCGCCGGAAGGCGGCCTCGCTCTCGCCGGGGTCGAGGGGCCGGAACTCGCCGAAGCCGGCGGCGACCAGCCGCTCGGGCGGGATGCCGCCCTCGCGGATCAAAAACTCGACCACCGAGATCGCCCGCGCCGCCGACAGCTCCCAGTTCGAGCGGAAGGGCGAGCCCGGGCCCACCGGGCGGCGGTCGGTGTGGCCGTCGACCCGCAGCACCCAGTCGATGTCGGGCGGGATCGTCTGGGCGACCTCGCGCAGGGTGTTGGCCAGCCGCCGGAGCTGGGCCTCGCCCTCGGGCTCGAGGCGGGCCGAGCCCGAGGGGAAGAGGAGTTCGGAGGGGAAGACGAAGCGGTCGCCGACGATCACCACGTCCGGCCGTTCGCCGAGGATCCGCCGCAGCCGGCCGAAGAACTCGCTGCGATACTGCTCGAGTTGCTCGACCTGCTGGAGGAGCGCGGCATTGAGGCGCTGACCGAGATCGGCGATGACGAGTTTTTGCTGGTCGACCTCGGCCTGGGAGCTCTCGAGCGCCCTGGCGACCCGCTGGAGCTGGGCCGTGGTGGTGCCGAGCAGCTTGTTGAGCCTGTCGATCTCCGCGGCCGAGAGGGCGAGCCGCTCCTCGCGCTCGCCGAGGCCGCTACCGAGCTCGGCCACCCGGGTCTCGAGCTCGCGGATGCGGGCCTCGCGCGCCCGCAGCTCCTGCTCGAGGGCGGCCAGGCGCGTCCCCTCGGCGGCGCGCGCCGCCTCGGCCGCGGCGAGCTTCTCGCCGAGCCCGGCCTTCTCCTGCTCGAGCCCGGCGAGCAGGGCGTTCAGCTGGTCCAGGCGGCTCGTGAGCTCGCGGATCCGCCGCTCGCGCTCGTCCTCGAGGCTCTGCAGGCGGGCCTGGAGCTGCTCGCGGTCGGAGGCGAGCGTTTCGACCTTGGTCTCGAGCTCGGCCTTGCTCTGCTTGAGGCTCTCGGCGGTCTGCCCGGTCGCCGACAGCCGGCCGGTGGCGGCCTCGATCTGCTGCTCGAGGAAGCGCAGGGCCTGGTCGCGCTCGGCGGCGGCCCGGCTCATCCGCTCGAGCTGCTGCTGCATCCGCGCGAGCAGGGCCTCGACCTCCTCGGCCGTGGGCGTGGCGGGTGCCGCGGGCTGCTGCGCCCGCCCGCTCGCGGTCGCGAGCGCCAGGGCGAGCAGCGAAGCGGCCGAGGCACGCAGGAGGGCACGCATAGGGGGACACCGACCCGGTCGACGGCCGGGACCATAGTCGCGGGTGCGCCCGGCACAAGGGGTCCGCCGGCGCCGCGGACCGGGGAGGCCTCGACGGCCCCGCGGGAGGCCCGGCTCAGCGGCCGCGGGAGGCGAAGCGGACCGCTTCCTCGGCGGCGCGGATCAGGGCGCGGGCCTTGTTGAGGCACTCCTGGTGCTCGGCCGCGGGGTCGCTGTCGTGGACGATCCCGGCCCCGGCCTGGACGATCATCGCCCCGTCCTTGACGAGCGCGGTCCGGAGCCCGATGCAGGTGTCCATCGAGCCGTCGGCTGCGAAATAGCCGATCGTGCCGGCATAGAAGCTGCGCCGGACGGGCTCGAGCTCCTCGATGATCTCCATCGCCCGGACCTTCGGGGCACCGGAGACGGTCCCGGCCGGAAAGCCGGCCATCAAGGCGTCGAGCGCATCCAGCCCGGGCCGCAACGTTCCCTCGACATTGGAGGAGATGTGCATGACGTGGCTGTAGCGCTCCACGACCATCTTTTCGGTGACCCGGACGGTGCCGATCTCGGCCACCCGGCCGACATCGTTGCGGCCGAGGTCGAGCAGCATGAGATGCTCGGCCCGTTCCTTCGGATCGGCCAGCATCTCGGCGGCGAGCGCCTCGTCCTCCTCGCGCGTGGCGCCGCGCCGCCGGGTCCCGGCGAGGGGCCGGATCGTCACCTTGCCCTCGCGCAGACGGACCAGGATCTCCGGGCTCGAGCCCACCAGCGCGAAGCCGTCGAGGTCGAGGAAGAAGAGGAAGGGCGAGGGGTTGAGTCGGCGCAGGGCGCGATAGAGGGCCAGGGGCGGCAGCGCGAACGGCACGGTGAAACGCTGCGAGATCACGATCTGGAAGGCGTCGCCGGCGGCGATGTACTCCTTGCAGCGGCGCACCATCGCCTGGAACGCCTCGGGGCTGAGCTCGGGCCGCGGCTCGACCGGGGCCGGTTCGCGGCGCGGCGGCTCGTGGCGGACGCCGCGGTCGAAATCCTCCACGGCCTCGGCGAGCCGCTCGCGAGCGAGTTCCCAGGCGCGCGCCGCCGACAGGCCGGGCTCCGGCCGGACCGGTGTCACGAGGGTGACGCTGTCGGCCAGATTGTCGAACACGGCGACGATCGAGGGCCGCATGAACACGGCGTCCGGCAGGCCCAGAGGGTCGGGATTGGTCTCGGGCAGCCGCTCGATCAGCCGGACCGCATCGTAGGCCATGTAGCCGAACAGCCCGGCGGCGGGCGGCGGCAGGCCTGCCGGCATGGCGATCCGGCTCTCGGCGATGAGCGCTCGAAGCGAGGCGAGCGAGGGCAGAGGTTCGGGCTCGAACGCGTCGCGCTCGGCCCGGGCCCGGCGGTTGATCTCGGCGCGGGTGCCGCGGCAGCGCCAGACGAGGTCGGGCTTCATGCCGATGATCGAGTAGCGGCCGCGGACCGCCCCGCCCTCCACGCTCTCGAGGAGGAAGGAGTAGGGGCGGCCCTCGGCGAGCTTGAGGAGAGCCGAGACCGGGGTCTCGAGATCGGCCACGAGCGTCGTCCAGACGACCTGCGCGCGACCGGCCTCGTAGGCTTCGAGGAAAGCGGCGCGGTCGGGGGCGGGGATCATCGCTCAGCGTCCGATGGTCTCGAGGATCCGGGCGAGCGCGCGGTTGTCGGTCTCGACCGGGAAGCGGCGGCGCAGCCCCTGCTCGTAGCCGACGAGCAGCGCCTCGCCCAGGGTCTCGCGCAGCTCGCGGCGGAGGGGTGCCAGGTCGGCCTCGGCGGTGGCCGGCAGGATCTCGTCGGTGGCGACGAGGGCGAAGCCTTCCGGGGTCGGTACCGGTTCCTCGGCGAGCCGGCCCGGGGCGGTGGCGAAGAGAGCCCGGGTCACCTCGGGGCCGAGCGGCTCGGGATCGCCACGGCGACGCGAGGGCCCCACGGTGGCGAGCTTCACCCCCGGCGTGTCCCGGGCGAGGTCGGCGAGCGCCTGGCCTGCGCGGGCGCGCTCGAGGAGGGCTTGCGCGCGCTCGCGGGCCTTCTCCCGCTGCCGCTCGATCCGCCAGCCGATCTCGACGGGGACCCGCACCTCCTCGAGCCGGCGGTCGCGCGAGGGCGTCACGCTCTCGACCCGGACGGCGAACCAGCGATCGTCCTTGCCGTGCACCAGGAGCGAGGTCCTGCCGGCGGGTGTCGCGAAAATCTCCCGCAGCATCTCGGCCGACAGATCGATCGCGTCGATCGCTCGGCCGTCGCCGTCGCGGCCCTCGGCGTCGACCGCCGGCAGTCGCAGATGGCGCGCGCCGACCGAGCGGGCGGCGGTGGCGAGGTCGTCGCCGGCGG
>DAIOUO010000265.1:0-4956 GCA_036759485.1 Geminicoccaceae bacterium
GTGCGGGTGTCGGGCGGCCAGCTGTCCGCGGTCGTCTACCACGCCCGCGTCCTGGCGGCCCTGCTCGACGGCTCGCTCGTGGTGCCGCTGCCACCCGGTGCGGCCGAGGCTCTCGCGACCCTGGTCGCCGCGCTCGCGGCGTTCGCCCGACACCCGCTCCGGGTCGCCCTGGCGACCGCCTGTTGCACGCCCCTGGCGAGCCTGGGACTCTTGCTCGCCACCGGCGTGTGGCTCTCGCCGGTGGCGCCGCTCGCCGCCCTGCTGCTGGTCGCCGCCGTCCGCGGTCTCGCCGCGGTCCACCGTCTGCGGGTCGGACTCGCGAACATGCGGGCTCGGCACGACCTGATGCTCGAGGCGATCGGCGATGCCGTGCTCGCGACCGATCGGGCGCAGCGCGTGAGATTCGCCAACCCGGCCGCCGAGCGGCTCCTGGGTGCCTCTCGCGACAGCCTGCTCGGGCAACCGATCGAGAAGGTGGTGCGTCTCGTCGAGCCGGCCGACGAGGGGGAGCCGGGCGAACTCGCGGTCCCCGAGCCGGGCCCGGGGGACGCCCGGCTCGCCCGTCTCCCGCGTCCGGACGGCGAGGAGCGGGTGGTACGGGTGGCCCGCCGCGGCCTGGGACCGGCCGGTGAGCGCGGGACCATGCTCGTGCTCTCGGACGTGACCCGGGAAGCCGAGCTCGCCCGTGAGCTCGCCCGGCTCGCCGGTCGCGACCCGCTCACCGGGCTCGCCAACCGGCGGCTGCTGTTGGAACGGCTGCAGCGGGCAGTCGCTCGGGCCGGCCGCGCCGGCACCCGCCTCGCCCTGCTGTTCGTCGACCTCGATCGGTTCAAGATGGTGAACGACGGCCTCGGCCACGGCGCCGGCGACGCGCTGTTGATCGAGGTGGCGCGCCGCCTGCAGGCCGCCTTGCGTGCGACCGACACGGTCGGTCGGCTGGGCGGCGACGAGTTCGTGGTCCTGCTCGATCCCGTGCGCGCCGAGCCCGACGCCGGTCGGGTCGCCGCTTCCCTCCTGGCCGCGCTCGCCGCGCCCTACCTGATCGAGGGGCAGGAACTGATCCTGGCCGCCAGCATCGGCATCGCCCTCTATCCCAGCGATGCGAGGACGGCCGAGGAGCTGCTCGCCCGGGCGGACATCGCGATGTACCGGACCAAGACGAGCGGCGGGGGCGGCTTCGGCTTCTACTCCCCCGAGCTCCATGCCGCCGCGCTCGAGCGGCTCGAGCTCGAGCGCGGCCTGCGCCGGGCCCTCGAGCGCGACGAGTTCGTGCTCCACTATCAGCCGACGGTCCGTCTGCTCGACGGCCGGGTGACCGGTGTGGAAGCGCTCCTGCGCTGGCGCCATCCGAGCCGCGGCCTCGTCGGACCCGGGAATTTCGTGGGTGTCGCCGAGGAGACCGGGCTGATCCTGCCGATCGGAGCCTGGGCGCTGCGTCGCGCCTGTCGGCAGGCGGCCGAGTGGGAGAGGGCGGGGCACGCCCCGCTCGTGGTCGCCGTCAACGTCTCGCCACGGCAGATCCAGCGCGGCGATATCGGGGCCCTCGTCAGGAGTGCGCTCGGCGAAACCCGCCTGCCGCCGGACCGGCTGATCCTCGAGATCACCGAGAGCGCGGTCGTGGACGACACGGAGGCCGCCTGTCGGGTGCTCGCTCCGCTCAAGGCCCTCGGCGTGCGGCTCGCGCTCGACGATTTCGGCACCGGCCATTCCTCGCTCGGCCGGCTCAAGCGGTTGCCGCTGGATTGCCTCAAGATCGATCGCTCGTTCGTGCAGCGGATCGGTGCCGACGCCGACGACGAGGCGATCGTGCGGGCGATCGTGGCCCTGGCCGAGACCTTGCGCCTCTCGGTGGTGGCGGAGGGCGTGGAGCGTCCCGACCAGGCCCGCTTCCTGATCGAGGTGGGCTGCGGTTCGGCGCAAGGTTTCCTCTTCGGCCGGCCGAAGCCGGCGGAAGAGGTCGTGGGCCGTCTGCCGGCCTGAGCGGCCGCTTCAGTCGGCCGACATCGCGAGGATCTGCGAGAGCCGGCAGAGCGGCAGACCGGTTTCTGCGGCCCAGCCGTTGAACACCGCCTGGAGCTCGAGCCGGCCCGCTCGGGTGCGCGGCTCGCCCTCGAAGAGCCCCCAGTGCCGCAACGCCCGCACCACGGACTCGGTCGGGACGAAGGTGTCCTTGCCGACCATCCTGAGGAAGTAGGGCGCCGAATTGCCGCCGAGCTGCTGGAAGCGACGGCCGAGCTCCTCCCACAGGCCGACGATCTCGCTGCCCGGCCAGCCGGCGATCCAGCGCCCGATCCCACCGGCCTCGGTGCGCAGATCGAGGATCGCGCGCGCATTGGCGCGGACCGCGCGCAGCTTGGGCAGGTTGCGCACGAGCCTGCGGTCGGCGAGCAATTCCTCGATTCGCTCGTCCGACAGGCGCGCGCAGCGCTCCGGGTCGAAGCCCGCGAACACTTCCTCGAAGGCCGGCCACTTCCGGTCGACGAGCTCGTGCTTGAGCCCGGCGCGGAAGATCCGGCGCGTCATTTCCGAGAGATAGCGGTCCTCGCCGAGTGCCGCGAGCACCTCGGGCGGACTCGGGGTGGAAAGGCGCGCCTCGACCGCCGCCCGCCCGTGGCGGGCGACCGCCGCTTCCTCGATCAGGGCGAACCCGACGGTCACGCTCCCTCCCCGCCTCGGCGGCGAGCTTGGCACGGGCACGGCCGCGGATCCAGCCGGCGCGATTCTCTGGAAAATGCTAACTCATCCTTTACTATTCTCCTCGTAGGATATTGCCGGCGGCATTCGGAGCGGCGGTATGGCCGGCTGGCGGCGCGCCCCGCGCGGAGCGGGGCCACTCGAGGAGCGGGACGAGCGAGCGGTGAACCCAGGCGGCCCCTGGGACGCGACGGTGTCGACGACCGAGCCTCCTCGGTCCGCGGGATCGGGGTGGGCGGAGCTCGAGGCCCGCGCCGAGCGCGAGGACGGGGCCGGCGAGCCGCGCGACCGGAGAGGACCGGTCCTGCTCGAGGTCGAGGTTCCCGCCTCCGGTTCGCCGACGCCCGCGAACCCGCTCCTGCTCCGCTTCGACGAGGCGGTGCGGGCCGGGCCCGGCACGATCCGGCTCGTGGGCGAGGAGGGCACGATCCGGATCGCCGCACGCGACGGCGAGCGGGTCCGGATCGAGGACGACACGGTCCGGATCGGACTGGATCGGACGCTCGAGCCGGGCTCGACCTACACGCTCGAGGTGGGACGCAAGGCGCTCCGCGACCTCGCCGGCAACCCGTTGCAGCCGATCCGCTCGGAGCTCCTGCCGGTGATCGAGGTCGCGCCACCGGACGATCCCGGACCCGCTCCGGCGCCCTGGACGATCCTGGTCTACATGGCCGCCGACAACGACCTCGAGCGCTACGCGCTCCTCGATCTCGCCGAGATGGAGCGAGTGGCGCTGCCCTCCTCGGTCAACCTCGTGGCCCTGGTCGACCGCAGCCCCTGGTACGTCGCGGGGCCGAACGACTTCACCGACACGCGGGTCGGCCCGGTTCGGCTGGACGGCGATCCGCGGGTGGTCGGCACCGAGCTCGTTTCGATCGGCGAGCGGAACACGGCCGATCCGGCGACGCTCACCGGTTTTCTCGACTGGGCACAGGCGAACTTCCCGGCCGAGCGTTACGGGCTCGTGATCTGGGACCACGGCGGCGGCCTCGAAGGGGCCGCCTGGGACTATTCGAGCCGAGGCGATCGGCTCACGCTCGCAGAGATGCGCGAAGGGATCGAGGCTTCGCGGATCGGCCGCCTCGACCTGGTCGGGTTCGACGCCTGCCTCATGGCGATGGCGGAGGTCGCGGCCGAGTTGTCGGGGGTGGCCGAGGTGATGGTCGCCTCGCAGGAGCTCGAGCCGGCCGAGGGTTGGGCCTACGATCGGATCCTGGCCGAACTCGCCCGACGGCCCGAAGCGACGCCGGTCGAGCTCGGCTCGGCGATCGTCGAGAGCTACGCCGCCGAGTTCGCCGGCAAACGCGACATCACACTCTCGGCCCTCGACCTCTCGGCCCTGCCGTCCCTCGAGCGGGCGCTGGACGCTTTCGCGCGGACGGTCGGGCTCGCGGCCGATCGGAGCGAGCTCGAGGCCGTCGCGGCCGCGGTCGAGGCGACGCGCCCTTTCCCGCGCGACGGCAGCTATCCCTATCGCGACCTCGGGGACTTCCTCGGCGAGGTCGTCGACCGGGTCGACGATCCGGCGATCGACGATGCGGCGCGGCGGGCGCTCGCGGCGCTCGACACCGTCGTGATCGGCGAGCGCGGGACCGTGGCGGAGGCGAGCGGCCTCGCCGTCCACCTGCCCGGAGCCGGCGACGTCGCCTGGCCGGGCTACGATCGCGCGAGCTTCGCCTTCCTCGACCGAACCGACTGGGACGGGCTGGTCGACCGGCTCGTGGCGGTCGGCTGACACGTGCCCCGAGCCCGGTTCGTGCGCGGTGCCCCGGGCGTCCCCTGTCCTCGCCCTGTGCAGCCACGGGCGGGTGTTCGGGCCGGCACGCGCGGCACTCCCTGCCCGACGCGCTCGGGTGGTGGCGCTCGCGCGAAATCGGGTCGGCCTGCCGCCCCTCGCTTCCCCGTCCGGACCGGCCGACGCGATCTCTCGGATCGGCTCGTGGTGGTCGCTCGATCCGGGACCGGCTCGGTAGAGCAGGGCAGCGGACGGTACCCGCCCGTGGCCCCTTCCGGTGCCAGGGAGGCAGCCCCGGGGCACGGAACGGGTCGGGCGAGGAGGACGGTGGGGCGACCGCTCGCCCTCCTCGTCGCCGGGGTGCCACACCGGAGCATCGAAGCCCTCGACGGAGATCGCGCGCCGCGAGGTTCGGTGCGCGGAGCGGCCCTTCGCCGGACATCCGGCTGTTGGCGGTCCGCCGCACGGAGCCCCTGGCGCGGACCGCCGCTCGACCGCACGGAGCCGGCCCGGGGACGGGAGGGAGG
>DAIOUO010000266.1:0-4953 GCA_036759485.1 Geminicoccaceae bacterium
GGGCTGGTCGGGCTAGTCTCGCTCCATGGAGTCGAGCGAGACGGTCGGTGGGGGTGCGGCGCGCACCGCCCGCTCGAATTCCGGACGGCTCGTGGCGCGCGCGGTGCTGCTCGGCGAGCGGCTCGATCTGCGCGGTGTGGCCGCCGCGCGCGGCGGGCTCGCCGACCCGGTCCAGCTCGCCGGCCCGGAGGGCCTCACCGCCTTCGCGTTCCGCTGGGGGGCGGTCGTCCTGATCGGTGGCACGGTCCGGCAGCAGGCGGCTCTTCTCGATGCGCTCCGGCCGCGGGTCAGCCAGCCGCTCGCCGAGCCGGTCGAGGAGAGCGCGGCCCTCCTTCTCGGGGCGGCCGAGGACGGGATCGACCCCGGGGGTACCGTTCTTCTCAAGGACGCCCGTCCGGAAAGGCTCGCGCTCGTGGCCGATGCGCTCGCCAAGAGCGCGGCCCTCGCGCATCAGGAGGCCACGCTCTCGGGCACGCTCGACGCCATGGAGCCCTTCGTCGGCGCGCTCGCCGCCACCGGCCGGCTCGCCGCTTCCACCCGCGCGCTGCAACGCACGATCGGGGCCGCCCTTTCCGCCCGCTCGCGGACAACCGCGCGCGTCCAGGCCGACGACAAGCCGGATCTCCTCTGGGACCATCCGGACCTCGAGCGGCTCTTCGCGCGGCTGGTCGACGAGCTCGAGCTGGTCGAGCGCTCGCAGGCCCTCGACCGCAAGCTCGCGCTCGTGGGCGAGGCGAGCACCACGCTCCTCACGCTCGTTCAGTCGCGCCGGACCTACGTGGTCGAGATCGCGATCGTGCTCTTGATCCTGCTCGAGGTGATCAAGGGCTTCTGGGAGTCCTTCACGGGTTGAGCCCGGCGGGCCTCGACCGAGTGCGGTCGGGCGTTGACGGCGGCCGCGTCCGGTCGCAGCCTGGGGCGATGGCGAAGGGAGGGCCGGCCATGCGCGCTGCGCGTGTTCCCAGCGGGCTCGGCGTCCTCGCGGCGTCACTGCTTCTCGGCGGGACGCCGGCCGTGGGCCAAGGCGTCCCGGTCGACCTCGAGCTCGTGCTCGCGGTCGACGTCTCACGCTCGATGGACCTCGACGAGCAGGAGCTGCAACGTCAGGGTTACCTCGAGGCGATCACGGCACCCGAGGTGGTCCAGGCGATCCGCGCCGGAGCCTACGGCCGGATCGCGGTCACCTACATCGAGTGGGCGGGGCCGGGTCACCAGCAGGTGGTGGTGCCCTGGCGGCTGATCGAAGACCGGCAGAGTGCCGAGGCCTTCGCCGCCGAGCTCGCCGAGGCGCCGATCTCGCGCGAGCGGTGGACCTCGATCTCCTCGGGCCTGCGCTTCGCCGCCGGCCTCTTCGCCGAGAGTCCCTATCGGGGGCTGCGCCGGGTGATCGACGTATCGGGCGACGGTGCCAACAATACCGGTCCACCGGTCGAGCCGGTGCGGGACTGGGTCCTCGAGCAAGACATCGTCATCAACGGTCTGCCGATCATGCTCAAAGAGGCCAATCCCGGCTTCGGCAGCATCAAGGATCTCGACATCTACTACGAGGACTGCGTGATCGGTGGCCCCGGCTCCTTCGTGATCCCGGTCCGCTCGAGCGATCAATTCGCCCCGGCCATCCGCCACAAGATCGCGCTCGAGGTGGCGGGCCGCACACCCGAGCTCCTGCCGGCGGCGGCCGAGAGCCGAGCGAAGCGGATCGACTGCATGATCGGCGAGCGGATGCGCATGCAGTGGATGGATCGCTGAAGCCGCAGCCTCAGCGGAGGAGCCAGAGGGCGAGCTCCGGGAACAGGAGCACGAGCCCGAGCACCAGGATCTGCATCGCCGCGAACGGCCCGAAACTCTTGAAGATCTCGACGAGCTCGGTGTCGGGAGGCGCCACGCTCTTGAGGTAGAACGCCGCTGGGCCGAAGGGCGGCGACAGGAACGAGACCTGCATGTTGATGCAGAACAGGATGCCGAACCAGATCGGGTCGTAGCCGAGCTGCTTGATGATCGGGACGAAGATCGGCATGCACAGGAGGGCAATACCGATCCAGTCCATGAACGCGCCGAGGAAGAGGAAGATCAGCATCATCAAGAGCACGATCAGGATCGGTGCGATCTCGAGCCCGGTGATGAGCGAGCCGATCCAGCGCGGCCCGCCGGCCAAGGTGTAGGCGCCGATGAGCGTCGAGGCTCCGAAGGTCACCCAGAGCAGGATGCCGACCGAGCGGAAGGTCTGCTCGAAGGCTTCACGCAAGAGCGCGGGGCGGAATTCGCCGCGCAGCACGATCAGCGCGAGCACGCCCACGACACCCATCGTCGCGGCCTCGGTGATCGAGGTGATCCCGCCGTAGATCGAGCCGAGAACGACCACGACGAGCAGCAGCGGGCCCACGAGACCTTTGGAGGCGGCGAGCTTCTGGCCGAGCGTGAGCGGCGGGCCGCTGTCCTCGACCAGCGGGGCGAGCGCCGGATTCACCCGCACGCGAACCAGGATGTAGAGGATGTAGATCCCGCCCAAGAGGAGCCCCGGCACGATCGCCGCGGTGAACAGCGAGGAGATCGGAGTGTCGGTGATCAGCCCGTACACGATGAGCACGACCGAGGGCGGGATCATGGTCCCGAGCGAGCCACCGGCGCAAACGGCACCCATGGCGAGCCGTCTGTCGTAGCCCAGACGGAGCATTTGCGGCAGGGCCACGAGACCCAACAGGACGATCTCGCCGCCGATGATGCCCGACATCGCGGCCATGATGATCGCCATGACCATGGTGACCACACCGACCCCGCCGCGCACCCGCCGCAGCCAGGCATCGAGCGCGTCGTACATGTCCTTGGCGAGGCCCGAGCGCTCCATGAGCGAGGCCATCAGGATGAACATCGGCACCGAGACCAGGACGTATTCGGTGCACAGCGCGTAGATGCGCTGCATGAGGAGGCCGAGCCCGGGGACCCCGAACTTGGCATAGGCGAGGGTGACGCCGAGCATGCCGCAGGCGAAGGCCATCGGCACGCCGGCGGCGAGGAAGAGGAGGAACCCGGCGAGCAGCAGGACCGAGATCGTCTCGATGCCCATGGTCTCAGCCCCTGCGCCGCCGGTCGGCGAGGAAGTTGCTCACCGCTTGGATCGCGATGAGCACGGTGGTGAGGAGGATGAGCGGCTTGAGGAGCGCCGGGATGGGCGGATCCCAGGCCGTGCCGAAGCGCTCGAAGGTGGAGAGCGAGCGCCAGGCCGAGGTCCAGCCGCCGATCACCATGCCGACGGCGAAGGTCAGGATACAGACGAGCGCCACCACATCGAAGATGCGCTTGAGTGCGGGCGGAGCGAGATCGTAGAGGGGCGTGATGCGGATGTGCTCGCGCCGCTGCATGGCGTAGACGCCGGCGAAGAGATAGCCGATACCGGCGACCATCAAGGACAGCTCGTTCGCCCAGATCGTGGGCGAACCGAAGACGTAGCGCATCACGACTTCGTAGAAGGTGGCGATCACGATCACCCCGAAGAGCAACATCGCCACTTTCGAGATCGCGGTCGTCACACGATCGACGACCGTCCGCCGCTGGCCCATGGCCCGATCCGATGAGGTTCCCGACGGGAAGCGGGCGGGGTCGCGACCCCGCCCGTGGCTCGATACCGCGCGCCCGGCGGCGCTCAGGCGAGCACGCCGATCCGCTTCATGAAGGCGATCGAGCTCTCGAAGGCCTGCTTGGCGAAGGGCGTCTTTTGGGCCCAGTTCTGCCAGACCGCCTGCGCCTGCTCGCGATAGGCCCGCCGGTCGGCCGGCGACCAGTCGTGCAGCGTCACGCCCTTGGCCGCGAGCTCGCGCGCGACCTCGGCATTGGCGAGGTTGGTCGCGGTCCAGCGGTCGAGGGCCGCCTTTTTGAGCGCCACTTTGACGATCGCCTTCACGTCGGCCGGCAGGCTCTCCCACTTGGCCTTGTTGATCGCGAGGTGGTCTTGCGGCATCGAATGGAAGCCGGGATATGTGGTGTGGGTCGCGATCTCGTAGAGGCCGAGGGCTTTGTTGACCGCGAGCGTGCCGGCGTCCGCTCCCTCTACCGCCTTGGTCTGGAGTGCCGTGAACACCTCGCCGAAGTCCATGACCACCGGCTTGGCTCCGAGCTTGGCGAAGATCTCGGTCTGCATGCCCGGCGGGCAGCGGAACTTCCAATCCTTGAGGTCGGAAAGGCCGCGAAGCGGCTTGGTGGAGACCAGGGACTCGGTGGGGTCGCCCCAGAAGCCCACGAGATACATGCCGAACTTGCCGTAGAGCGGGTCGGCGATCTCGCGCCCGCCGCCGACATCGAGCCAGGCCTGCATCTGGTCGGGCGAATCGTAACCGCCCAGCATGTCGCCGAAGGCCTGGAACGCCGCGTCTTTACCGGGCTGGTAGGCGGCTCCCGTCATGTCGCCGTCGAGGATGCCCGTCGAAGCGGCATCGAAGGTCTCGACCGACTTGACGACGGCCGAGGAGGTGAAGCTCTCGATCTGCACCCGACCGCCGGACATCTCCTCGACATCCTTGCAGAACCGGAGAAAGATCTTGCCCGGTACCGATTCGGCGGAATGGTGGGTCTGGATCCTGAGCTGGATCTTGCTCTGACCGCGCGCCACCATGGGCGCCGCCACCGCTCCAACCGCCGCGCTCGCGCCGAGCCGCGTCAGCCGCCTGCGTGTGATCCTGCTCATGCTCGGTCTCCCCCGGCCCGGTTTCGTTCGCGTGCGGACCATAGGGAGGCACCGGCCGGCCGGCAATCGCGCCTTCGCCCCCGATCCCGCGCGGCCGTCCGGCGCCGTCGACGGTTGACCGGGAAGCCGGCTCCGGCGAGGCTGGCGGCGATGCGGGGAGGGCTCGCGTGGCCGGACGGGCCGTGCTCGTGAGCGGCGGTGCGGGTGGGCTCGGGGCGGCCGCCGCCCGGGCGCTGGCCGCGCGCGGCTGTAGGGTCGCGGTCGCCGACCGCGAC
>DAIOUO010000267.1:0-4934 GCA_036759485.1 Geminicoccaceae bacterium
GCTCGATCCTGCACCCTCGTGTCCGACCGATCGAAGCGAGCGACAAGACGCGGTGCCGTGGACGGGGGCGGGCCGCCGCGGGTCGCCAGAGAAAGCGGCCGCAGGAGGGGGGAAGGATCGGATCGACCGAGGCCTCGAAGGGCGGGCCGGCGGTTCCGACGGCGCCGAACCGCGCATTCGAGGGTGAGCTCGTCGCCATCTTCGGAACCTGTGGCATCTGGGCGAGCTCGCCATTGGCGAGAGCCCGAAGGAGGTGATCGACTGCGACCTCCGGCGCGAGCTCGAGGGGATCGCCCACTGTCCCGAGGCGATCGAGATCCGCGAGCAGGCCGAGGACCAGGTGTCCCGTGACCTCCTGGGCGAGATCCTGGAGGACGAGGAGCATCACCAGGACCGGAACCGGGCCGAGCTCGAGCCGATCGAGAAGATCGGCATCGAGAATTTCGGCCAGTCGCAGATGTGACCGGTCGCCGGGCGGAGTTACGGTCGCTCGGCGGAGCGTCCCCGGTCCGCCCGATTCGACGAGTTTCGAGCGGTCGAGCAGCGCCACCGAGGCGCGCGCCTCGACGACGAGGCGATCGATCGCGGCGGGCGGCACCACGAGTCGGGCGAGGGCCTCGGCGATCGCCGGTCGGGGCGCCAAGACAAGGGCGAGCGGGCGCTGCGCGTCGGCCGAGACGCAGGGGCAGGGAAGAGGCAACAGGCCCAGATCGCTCAGGCCCTCGGCCTCGATGGTGCCGCACAGGCGGCCGAACGCGGCCAGCGCCGGCTCGAGGAGCGCGAGGCCGGAGGCCAGGCGGAAGCCGTGCACCAGGAGGGCAGAGAGCCGGCCCGCATCGGCGACCCGGCGCCGGAGCGCCCAGAGGAGGCACGGCTCGACCGGGGCGAGGCGGTCCACCGGCCGGCCGGAGAGCCGGGCGGCGTCGGCGGCCGCCGGGTGCCGAGGGGGATCGTGGCAGGACACGGCTCGAACTCCGCGACATACGCTTCGGGCCGAGAAATAACCGGCGGCGATGGCAAGTGAAGAACGAGCCTCGTCGACATCGTCACAATGAAGATCGACCAATTCCAACGAGATTCGGCCGATTCCGACCCCTGCTCTGTCCGACCGGCCGGGCCGGCCCGGCCCCTTGGCGCTCCGGCGCGACCGGTCTATGAGCGCGCGCAGGGCAGTCATGTGCTGCCCGCAGAGCACGGGGAGGCGGAGGACGATGCGCAGCAAGGCGGCGCTTCTGGCCGGGGTCGCGGCGGTCGGGTTCGCGATCGGTGACGGCGAGGCCTGGGCCCAGGCGCGGCGGCACGACGGGGTGACGGTCAACATCATGACCTTCACGGGGCCACAGATCGCCGAGCCCCTGCAGCGTCGGGCACCCGACTTCGAGAAGCTCACGGGCGCCAAGATCAACGTGGTGACGGTGCCCTTCTCCGACCTCTACCAGAAGCTGCTGACCGACTGGGCGACGGGTACCAACGCCATCGACGCCGCGGTCTTCGCCCCGCAATGGATGGTGGACTACGTGGCGGCCGGCCTGCTCGAGGACCTGACCGACCGGGTCGCCAAGGACACGGCTCTCCAGGTCGACGACATCGCCCCCTTCTTCCGGGAATTCAGCCAACAATACGGCGGGCGAACCTATCTGATCACGCTCGATGGCGACTTCCAGATGGTCTATTACCGGAAGGACCATTTCCAGGCGGCGGGGCTCCAGGCGCCGAAAACCTGGGACGACTACGTGGCCGCGGCCAAGGCGCTGCACGGCAAGGATCTGAACGGCGACGGTCAGCCCGATTACGGTTCCTGTATCGCCAAGAAACGCAACGCCCAGTCCTACTGGATGATCAGCTCGATCGCCGGTGCCTTCCTGCAGTCGAAGGGCACGAGCCAGGGCGGTTTCTTCGATACCCGGACCATGAAGCCGCTCTACAACAACGAGGCCTTCGGCAAGGCGCTCGATGTCTATCTCGAGACGACCAAGTACGGCCCGCCGGACGAGATCAATCTGGACGTGGGCGACACCCGGGCGCTCTTCACGACCGGCCGCTGCGCCTTGACCCTCGACTGGGGCGACATCGGCACCCTCGCGATCGACAAGACGACCTCGAAGGTGGTGGACAAGGTGGGCTCGGTGATCCTGCCGGGCTCGAAACAGGTCTTGAACCGCGACACGGGCAAGCTCGAGCCCTGCAATCCGACCTTGTGCCCGCACGCGGTCGACGGGGTCAACCACGCACCGTTCGCGGCCTTCGGCGGCTGGTCGGGCGGGATCAACAAGAAGGCCCCGGCCAAGGTGAAGGACGCGGCCTACGATTTCATCTCCTACATGAGCCAGCCGGCCCAGTCGAACGTCGACGTCACGATCGGCCGGACCGGCTTCAATCCCTACCGGATCAGCCAGTTCAAGAACCTCGAGCTCTGGGTCAAGGCGGGGATGAGCGAAGCCGCGGCCAAGGACTATCTGGGTGCGATCGAAGCCTCGCTCAACTCGCCCAACATGATGCTCGATTTGCGCATCCCCAAGAACCAGCAGTACCAGCAGGTGGTACTGGACACCGCCCTCGCCCGCCTGTTGGCCAAAGAGATCGACAAGGCGGCGGCGATGCGGGCGATCGAGACGGGCTGGGAGGAGATCACCGAAGAGCTCGGCCGCGACAAGCAGCTCGCCGCCTACAAGGCGAGCATCGGCGCGAAGTGAGCGGGCGAGGCCCGGTCGGGGGGTAGGCCCCCCGGCCCGGCCGCGTCGCACCCGCGAGGAATCGCTCCCTTGCGCGGGACGGGTCCATCCTTCTTCGGCCGGCTGGCCGAGCGTTGGGCCGACCAGATCCTGATCTGGCCGGCCGTGCTGTTGCTCCTGGCCTTCTCGATCTTCCCGACGATCGCCTCGGCCACGCTCGCCCTCTCGCGGCTCGACCTCGTTCCGGGCGGCTTCACGCTCGGCTGGGTGGGGCTGCGCAACTTCGAGCGGCTGCTCTTCGGCAGCCGGCAGGACCATCTGCTCGGCACCATGGCCCCGCTCGGCCCGCTGGCGCGCGGGCTCTGGCTCCTGGCCGCCCTGCTCGTGCTCGCGGGGCTCGCCCGCTTCCTTTGGCGCGGCCGCGGGCGCCCGCCGCTCGCCCTCCTCGCGGGCCTGCTCGGCCGGCTCCTGGCCGCGGCCCTGTTCCTCGCCCTCCTGGCCCTGGTCCTGTCGACCAACGCGAGGGGCGGCTTCCCGGGTTCGCTCGTCACCACCCTCGTCTATGTCCTGGGCGGGGTGACGATCCAGTTCCTGTTGGGCCTCGGGCTCGCACTCCTGGTCGCCCGGCCGATCGAGGGTCGGCGCTTCTTCCGGGTGGTCTTCTTCCTGCCGCTCATGGTGACCCCGGTCGGCATCGCCTACGCCTTCCGGATGCTCGCCGATACCGGCAAGGGGCCCTTGGCGCCGATCTGGCGGGCCTTCGGCCTCCAGGAGTTCGCCTGGGCGGCCGACCCCTGGGCCGCCCGGATCGTCGTCATGATCGGCGACACCTGGCAGTGGACGCCCTTCGTGTTCCTGGTCCTGTTGGCCGCCCTCGAGACCCAGCCCAAGGACCAGGTCGAGGCCGCTCGGCTCGACGGCGCCGGGCCGCTCCAGCTGTTCCGCTTCGTGACCTGGCCCGCGATCGCACCCGTGGCCGCCACGGTCGTGCTGATCCGGCTGATCGAGGCCTTCAAGATCGTCGATCTGCCGAACGTCTTGACCAACGGCGGCCCGGGCTTCGCCACCGAGAGCCTGACCCTGCACGCCTTCATCGCTTGGCGCACGCAGGATTTGGGCGGTTCGGCGGCGGTCGGCTACATTCTCCTCTTCGTCGCGGTCGTGACCTGCACGAGCTTCCTCAACCTCGTGGCCAAGGGAGCCCGCGGCCGATGAGCGGGCCGCTACGATGAGCGGGGCCGCGCGATGACGGCCGAGGCCGGGCTCTGGAAGCGGCTCACCACCCCCCGTGAGCTCGGCGGCATGTCGCCGCTCGGCGCGTTCCTGACCTATCT
This sequence comes from Geminicoccaceae bacterium, assembly GCA_036759485.1. Taxonomy (GTDB): domain Bacteria; phylum Pseudomonadota; class Alphaproteobacteria; order Geminicoccales; family Geminicoccaceae; genus JANXAZ01. The sequence goes on from DAIOUO010000267.1 coordinate 4,007, forward strand.
CGCCCTCGGGCTCTGGAGCTTCGTCTGCCTGTTCCCGCTCTATTGGATCCTGATCACCTCCTTCAAACTCCCGCTCCACGTCAACGATGGGCCCGTCTACGTCCCCTTCGTCGACTTCACGCCTTCACTGCACGCCTGGGAATACATCTTCGTCGACCTCGGGAACGACACGCTTCGACCCTATCTCAACTCGGTGGTCGTGGCCCTCGCTTCGACCGCGCTCGCGCTCCTCGTGGGCTCGCTCGCGGCCTACGCGCTCACCCGGGTGCGCTACCGGGTGAGCCTCGCCGCGGTCGGCCTCTTCCTCCTCCTCCTGGCCGCGGTGGTGGTCGCGGTGGTGCTCGCGGGCGTGCCCTGGTGGCTCGCCGCCGCCGTGGCGCTCGCGCTCTTGATCTTTCTGCTCCGCGCCCTGGGGCAGCGCTTCCGGCGCCATCTCGGCAACGAGGACATCCTCTTCTGGATGATCTCGAACCGCATCCTGCCTCCGGTCGTCGCGGTGCTGCCGATCTACATGATGTTCCAGAAGCTCGGCCTGTTGGACACCCACCTCGCGCTGATCGTGACCTATGCCGCGGTCAACCTGCCGATCGTGGTCTGGCTCATGCGCGATTTCTTCGCGACCATTCCATACGAGATCGAGGAGAGCGCCCAGATCGACGGGGCCGGGCGCTTTCGGATCGTGCTCACGATCGTCCTGCCGCTCGCCCGGGCCGGGCTCGCCGCGACCTTCCTCCTGGTTCTGATCCTGGCCTGGAACGAGTACCTCCTGGCCCTCTTCCTTTCCACCGCGAAGGCCCAGACCATGCCGCTCCTGGTCGCCGGCCAGAACGCCACCCGCGGCCCACAATGGTGGTACATGTCGGTCCTGATCGTGCTCATGGTGGCCCCGGTGGTGGTGCTCGCGATCGCTCTCCAGCGCTTCATAGCC
>DAIOUO010000268.1:0-4933 GCA_036759485.1 Geminicoccaceae bacterium
CTCTTGGGCCACAGCCGCGCGCTCGCCGAGCTCGGCGAGCGGCTCGCGATCCGCCTGGGCCTCGACCCCGAGACCATCGCCACGGTCCGGCTCGCGGGCGAGCTCTCGCAGATCGGCAAGATCTTCGTCCCGCGCGAGCTCCTCACCAAGGAGGGCCGCCACGACCCCGACGAGCAGCGGCGGATGCAGGAGCACGTCCTGCACGCGCTGCGGGTGCTCGACGGCGTCGTGCTCGACCTGCCCGTCGCCGAGGCGATCGCCCAGATGCACGAGAGGCTCGACGGCACCGGCTATCCGCGCGGGCTCGCGGGCGAGGCGATCGGTCCGGCCGGCCGCGTACTCGCGGTGGCCGACGTGTTCCTCGCCCGGACTCGGCCCCGCTCCTACCGCGACGCCCTGCCGCCGGCCGAGGTCCTGGACGTGCTCCGCCGCCATCCCGACCGCTACGATCCGAAGGTGGTGGCGGCGCTGGCGAACGAAATCGGATCGGACGCGGCCGGCCGCTAGCGGCGGAGCACCTCGGCCACCCCGTCCAGGACGTACTGCGCGGCGAGCGCGCCCAGGAGCAGCCCCAGAAGGCGCGAGGCGACCCCGATGAGGGTCGGTCCCGTGGCCCGGGCGAGCCGGCCGGCCACCAGGAGCGCTCCCCAGGTGACGCCGAGGGTCGCGAGGACCGCGGCGACCACGGCGAGCCGGCCGGTCACCGTTTGACCGAGCCGATCGGCCACGAGGATGGTCGTGGTGATCGCCGCCGGCCCCGCGATCAGCGGGATCCCGAGCGGGAAGACGGCGAGATCGCCCCCCGGGCGATCGTCGGCGAGATCCTCGGCGGTGCCGCTGCGCCGCGGGCCGCGTCGCTCGAACACCATCTCGAGGGCGAGCAGGAAAAGGAACAGGCCGCCCGCGACGCGGAAGGCCGGCATGCCGATCCCGAGCCAGGCCAACACCGCCTCGCCGGCGACCGCGAAGAGCAGCAGCACGGCACCCGCGAGCAGCACCGCGCGCCGGGCGATCGCCGCCCGCTCGGCCGCATCCGCGCCGGGGGTGAGCGCCACGAAGATCGGCACGAGGCCCAGAGGATCGACCGTGACCAGGAGCGCCACGATCGCCGTCCAGAGAGCCTCGAGCACGAGCCGGGCGCCGCTCAGTAGGTCGCCCGGCCCCCCGAGAGATCGAACACGGCCCCGGTCGTGAAGGAGTTCTCGGCCGAGACCAGCCAGGCGACCATGGCGGCGATCTCGCGCAACTCGACGAAGCGCCCGCGCGGAATCTTCGAGAGCATGAAGCGGATGTGCTCCTCGCTCATCTGCTCGAAGATGCGGGTCCGGGCCGCCGCCGGGGTGATGCAGTTGACCGCGATGTCGTAAGCGGCGAGCTCCTTGCCGAGCGATTTGGTGAGGGCGATCACGCCGGCCTTGGCGGCGCTGTAGGCGGCGGCGTTCGGGTTGCCCTCCTTGCCGGCGATCGAGGCCACGTTGACGATCCGGCCGTAGTTGCGGGCGATCATCTGCGGTACCACGGCTTTCAAGCAGAGGAAGACGCCGGTGAGGTCGATGTCGACGATCCGTTGCCACTCCTCGATCGGATAGTCGACGAGCGGCACGGTCGGCCCGGCGATCCCGGCGTTGCACACCAGGATGTCGATCCCGCCGAGCGCCGCCTCGCTCGCCCGGGTCGCCGCCTGCACCTCCTGCCAGCGAGTGACGTCGACCGCCGCCACCGTCACCCGGCCGCGCCCGGCGAGCTCGCTCGCGGTCCGCTCCGCTTCGCCCGGGTCGCGGTCCCAGATCGCCACCGCCGCCCCCGAATCGAGCAGCCGCTCGACGATCGCCCGGCCGATGCCCTGGGCACCGCCCGTGACCACCGCCCGCCGGCCGCCGAGATCGATGCGGTTCATCGCCACCTCCCCTTCCCGAACCCGTCCGGCGGCCGAGATCGCACGCGGGCGCACGCGGCACAATCGAGCACCGCGCGGGGCTGCCGTCCGCCGTCCGGTCACGAAGTTCCGGCCATCGCTGCGCAACCCTAAGATGACCGATATCGGCGCTTGAAAAACCCGACGGCCTGCCGCACAAGAGGCTTTGCGCGCAAACGATACGATGCGCGCATCAACCAGCGCGAGAGAGGGGCGCATGCGAGGCACCCGTTCCGCGTCCCCTGTCCGGTCCCGCTTCCCGACCGCTCCGGGCCGAGGGCGGTCGTGAGCCTCGCCCCGGAGGGCGAGGCCGAGGGCGCCCTCCTGGTGGTGGCGCCGGGCGTGCGTCCCGAAGCCGCAGGCGGTCGGGCTCGATGCTCGGACGGCCGCCCGCCACCGAATCCGCTTCCGAGGCAGCAGGCCATTCTCCTCGCCCTCGGTTGCCTCCTCTGCGGGGTCGTGATCGGTGGCATGCTCGTGCGCGAGCAGCCGGTCGAGGCGGCGATCCTACTCGCCGGCAGCCTCGTCTCGCTCGGCACACTCCTGCGGGGTCGGTCGGACCGCAGGCCAGCCGCCGCCCCGCCGCAGCCCCCCGTCGACGGCCGGGCTCCCCTGCCGATCGACCTGGTCGACGATCGCGATCCGCTCACCGGATTGCCCGGCAAGTTCGCCTTGCGGCTCGCCACCGGGGCGCTGCTGCGCGCCGGTGCGCCCGGCTCGCGCACGGCGCTCCTGGCCTTCGATCTCGACCGTCTCAAGGACGTCAACGCCTGTTGGGGCTACGCGGTCGGTGACGAGGTGCTGCGGCGGGTCGGCGATCGGCTCCTCGAGCTCGCCGGCGAGCACGGTCGGGCCGGGCGGCTCGGCGGCGACCGTTTCGCCCTGCTCCTGCCCGACCTGCCCGACGCCGCGGCCGCCCAGGAGCGCGCTCGGGAAGTGCTCGAGCGGCTCGCCCGTCCCCTCGAGGTGGCCGGTGTGGAGATCGCCCCATCGGCCACCATCGGCGTGGCCCTCCATCCCGACCACGGCAGCGGCTTCGACCAGCTCATGCGCTGCGCCGAGCTCGCCGTCGACGAGGCCAAGCGCGAGGGCGGCGGCCGGCTGCTCTTGTTCGACCCGCGCATGGACAGCACGCTCAAGGCCCGCAAGGTCATGGAGCGCGAGCTGCGCCGCGCCCTCGAGAACGGCGAGTTCCTGGTCCACTACCAACCGCAGATCGATCTCGCGACCCAGGGCGTGGTCGCCTGCGAAGCGCTCATCCGCTGGCGTCATCCCGATCGCGGCATGGTCCCGCCGGTCGAGTTCGTCCCGGTAGCCGAGAGCAACGGCCTCATTCGTCCCCTGGGTGCGTGGATCCTCAAAGAAGCGCTCGAGGCGGCGCGGCGGTGGCTCGATCGCGGCTGGCCGGTGCGGGTCGCCGTCAACGTCTCGGCCGCCCAGCTCCGCCAGCGCGATCTGCCGGCGCTCCTGCGTCGGCTGCTCGCCGAGACCGGAGTACCGCCGCACCTGCTCGAGCTCGAGGTCACCGAGAGCCTGTTCGTCGATCCGAGCCAGATCACGATCCGGCGCTGCCTGGATTCGGTGGCCGCCATGGGAGTGAGCCTCGCGATCGACGATTTCGGCACGGGTTACTCCTCGCTCGCCTGCCTCAAGCGGCTGCCCGTCGACCGGATCAAGATCGACAAATCGTTCCTGCGCGAGGTCGGGCGCGACCCGGCCGACGAGGCGATCGTTCGAACCATCATCGGCATCGCCCGCACCTTCGGCCGGCGGGTGGTGGCCGAGGGCGTCGAAACCGACCTGCAGCGCCGCTTCCTCGAGCGCGAGGGCTGCGACGAGGCGCAGGGCTATCACTTCGCTCGACCGATGCCGGAAGCCGAGGTCACGGCCTTCATGCGCGAGCGGCTCGTCCTGGCCCCCGGGCCTTCGCGCTTCCTCGCCCGAGCCGGCTGAGCCCGCGGCCGCGCCCGCACGGGCTGCGACACCGCATCGCCGAGCACGCGGCCGGTGTCGCCGGGCGAGGCCGCCGGCCGCGCCGTCGCCGGCTGCGACGCCGACGTGGCCCGCACCGGGCCCGTCGTCCCCTCGCCGACTCGAACGCTCGCTCCGCCCGGGGTCGACCGGGCCCCGCGCCCGGTCCGGCGGACGGCCACTGCTTCCGGGACCAGCGGCGCCGGTTCCACCCCCCTCCCGCCGCGATGTGCGAAGGCGCGCCGGGGTCCTTCGTGGCCCTCCCACCCGCAGATCGGCCGCGCCTCTCCCTCGCCGCGTGCGACGAGGATTTCGCCTCGCCGGCCCGTCGGTCGGCGGATTCGCCCCGTCCGGTCGTGCTCGCGGACAGCGGGGGTCACACCGGTCCGCTCGGCCAGCCCGGGCAGCGGCGCCGACGGGCCCGTCCGGCCTCGCCGGTGATCGCGAGCGCTCCCGGTGTCGGCGCGTGCCTCCGATCGAACCACGCGGGCCGGACCGAGTGGTCGGTGACTTTCGGCCTTCGCCTCGAACGGTCCAGCGCGCGGTCCGCCGCCCCGATCGACCCTCGAGGTCGCGCCGAGTCCCGCAACCCGCCGGATCGGGCCGGTCCGGTCTTCCGTCCGACCGGGGCGTGCGAGGCCCGACGAGCGCCGATCCGACCGCCCCGGTGGCGCGCCTCGAACCGATGCCTCCCGTCGACCCGGGGGCCGGCGCCGGAACGGCGAGGCCAGCCGAGCCACAGCGTCCGCGGAGCGAGCGTGCGCGGGATCGACGGTTCCACCCGATGGCCCGCCCGTGGAGCCTCTCGGCCCCGACACGCTCTGCCGGGTCTCCACCGTTCACGGTACGCCTCCGTCCGGTTCTCCTGCGTCGTCCACCCGACCGAACGGCTCCTCGAGGCACCCGCCCCGGCCGGGCCCGCCGAGCCTCTCGACCCGACCGAGCCCTGCCGATCGTCCCTCCCGGCTCGCCCCGCCTCCGCCACAGCGGACGCGACCTCGCGGGGAGGAGCCGCCGCGACCGCGGCCCGCACGCACGCGTCCCCAC
>DAIOUO010000269.1:0-4919 GCA_036759485.1 Geminicoccaceae bacterium
ATCCACGAGGTGGTGGGCGAGCCGCGGGTCGAGATGGTCGCGGTCGACCGCGACCCGCCCGGCGAGCACGGCGTCGGTTGTAGCGACTGGCGACACTTCGATTCTCGGCCGGTTGGGCGCCGTGCCGGCGAGGATCGCGAGCTCCTCCTCGGGGCCGGGACTATCCACGAGGAGCTCGAGCATGAAACGGTCGAGCCGCGCCTCGGGCAGGGGATGGGTGCCCTCGTACGCGGGCGGGTTCTGCCGTCCGGTGAGCACGAGGGAGGGTCCGGGCAGGGGCCGGAGCTCTCCGCCGATCGCCACCCGGCCCTCCTGGATGGCCTCGAACAGCGCGTTCCGGACCTCGGCGGGGGTGGATCTCGTCGGCGAGCCGCAGATCGGCGAAGATCGGGCCCTTCCGGACCGGGAAACCGCCCGCGCGTCGTTGGAAGACGAGGGTGCCCGACAGATCGGCCGGCAAGAGGTCGAGGGTGAACGGGATCCGCTGGTAGGAGGCGTCGAGGGCCGGGGCGAGGGTCGAGGGCGATCACGGCGAACGTCTCGCCGATCCCGGGCACGCGCTCGATCAGGATGCGGCCGTTGGCGAGGAGGCCCACGAGGTTGCGCTCGAGCGGTGACCGTTGGCCCACGATCACCCGTTCGTGGGCGGCCAGGAGCAGAGCGACGAGCGCCTCGGTAGAAGCCCTCGACCGGCTCGGTAGGCATCCAGCGCGCTCCCGCATCCAGCCCGCTCGGGTGCTCGCTTCGAGCGAGGGGCCGGCCAGCCGAGCAAGGCGGTGCTTCGCCGGCTGCGGCGGGCGGCGGGGCGGATCGGCGAATGGGTGGGCTCAGCGCTCGCTGCCGAGGGCGACCGTGCGGACGTACCAGCGTTGGAGGAGAAAGAAGGGGATCATGGCGAGCAGGATGGCCGTCGAGGCCGAAGCGAAGAGGCCGCCCCAATTCGCGACCTCGAGCGTGACGTTGCGGGCCACCGCCACCTGGACGGTGACGAGTTCGGCCGAAGGCGCGGCCACGAGCGGCCAGAAGAAGGCGTCCCATTGGTGGATGAAGAGGACGAGCGAAGCGGCGGCGACCACCGGGCCCGAGAGCGGCAGGGTGAGCTTCGCCCAGATCGCGAGCCAGGAGGCGCCGTCGACCCGGGCGGCCTCGTAGAGCTCTTTGGGGATCCCGGCGAAGAACTGGCGGAAGAGGAAGACGACGAGCCCGCTCGCCACCTCGGGCAGGATCAGGGCCCAGTAGGTGTTGCTCCAGCCGAGCGTGCGGATCAGCACGTAGAGCGGGATCACGATCGATTCGAACGGCATCATGAAGGTGAGGAGGACGATGGCGAAGAGGGTACGGCGGAACGGGAAGTCGAAGACCGCGAAGGCGAAGCCGGCCAGCGAGCAGACCAGGACGCCGAGGAGTACGGTCGAGAGTGCCACGAAGAGGGAGTTGGCGACCGCTCGCGGCAGCTCGCCCGCGAAGGCACGGGTGTAGTGCTCGACGGTGATCGTCTCGGGCCACAGGCCGGCGAGGCCGATCTCGCCCGCGTGGCGGAAGATCTCCGCCGCGGGGCGGAGCGAGGAGGCGAGGAGCCACCAGATGGGTAGGACGAGCAGGGTCGCGAGGAGCACGAGGGCCGAGTAGCGGGCGAAACCCGTGATCGCGCGGCGCAGGCGGGACCGGCTCATCCCCGCTCCTTGAAGAGGCGGAGCTCGAGGGCGGCGATCGCCGCCAGGATCAGGAGAATGACGCTCGAGATCGCGAGCGAGCGGCCGTGGTCGAGATAGGCGAAGGCCGCCTGGTAGGCCTCGAACATGAGAAGGGACGTCGCACCGTTGGGGCCACCGTGGGTGATCACGTAGACCGGTGCGAAGAGGAGGAAGTTGGCGGCGGTGTCGGCCACCAGGACGAAGGCGAGCGGGCGGCGCATGAGCGGTAGGGTGATTCGCAGGAAGCGCTGGAGCGCCCCGGCACCGTCGAGTGCCGCCGCCTCGTGGAACTCCTTCGGGATCTGGAGGAGGCCGGCCAGAAGGAAGAGCATCCAATAGCCGACACCCTTCCAGCTCGCGAGTAGGATCAGCGAAGGAAGCGCCTGTCGCTCGCTGCGGAAGAAGGGCTGGGGCGGCAGCCCGAGGGTCCGCAAGACGCCGTTGACGGGCCCCGAGGTGGGCTCGAGCAGGATCGCCCAGAGCACCGAGGCGAGAGCGATCGAGACGGTCATCGGCAAGAGGAAGGCGGCGCGGAAGAACGGCACGAGGGGTCCCTCGCGCAGGACGAGCAGGGCGAGGGCCAAGGCACAGGCGATCTGGAGCGGATTGACGAGCAGGTTGAAGAGCAGCGTCACCTCGAGCGAGCGCCAGAAGGCGGGATCCTCCGCGAGGGCCGCGAAATTCGCGAGGCCCAGGAAGACGGTCTCGCCCGTGAGCTTCGTGCCCGTGAGCGAGCCGCCGAGCGCGATCGCGATCGGTGCCAGGCGGAAGACGGCGAGCAAGAGCAGTGCCGGGGCCAGAAAGGCCGCCGGCACCCATAAAGGGACGCGGAAGCCGCGGCTCACCGGGCCTCTCGGCGAGCCGTGGAGGCAGGATCGCCGCGGCTCAGCGGTACTTCTGCAGCTCCCGGTCGATCTTCAGGGCGGCCGCCTTCAATGTGGCCTCGACGTCCGCACCGGTCGTGATGTCGCGCAACGCCACCCGGAGCACGTCCTCGTACTCCCGAAAGCCCGGAGTGGCCGGCCGCGGCACAGCGGTGTGGTCGAGCTCGTAGCGGGCGATCCGCCACATGTCGGAGTCGAAGGTCTTCGCCTCCTTCTCCCAGACCGACTTGAGCACCGGCGGGTAGGGACGGAGCTTGAACCACAGGATCTGCAGCTCCTCGCTCATGAAATGGCGGATGACGGCGAGTGCCGCCTCCTTCTGCTGCGTGCGCGGGTTGACGCCGATGTGCCAGGCGCCGGTCGGGGTGACGGGCTTGCCTTCGGCGAAGTAGGGGAACGGCGCCACGCCGACCTCGACGCCCTTGTATTTGTCGGCCAGGACCGCAGCGTTGAAGGTGCCGGCGAGAAGCATCGAGATGCGGCCGTTGCCGAACTGCTCGACCGGCAGGTTGGGGTCGAACAGCCCCGGCGGGCTCACCTTCCACTCGGTGTAGAGCTTCTGCATGAACCGATAGGCTTCGACGAAGGGCGTCGCGTCGATGTAGCCGCTCGCCTTGAAACCGTCCGGACTCAGCGCCACCCCGCCCAGGGACTGGCCGAGAGGAAGGAGCTGGTAGGGCCGCTCCTGCTGCTCGAAGCTGAAGCCCCAGCGGCCCTTGCCCGGATCGGCGAGCCGCTTGGCGGCTTCGACGACCCGTTCCCAAGTCCACCGCTTGGCCGGATCGGGCTCGGGCGGGGCGAGCCCGGCCTCCCGGAAATGGGCCTTGTTGTAGAAGAGGACCTGCATCGAGCTGCCGAACGGCGCCGACCAGAGCTTGCCCTGCCAGCTCGCCGCGTCGAGCGCAGCCTTGGTGAAGCGCTCGGCCTCGAGGTGGGGCGTGAGGTCGAGCAGGTGGCCGCGGACCGCGTAGGAGGCGGTGAGCGGCGAGTCGCAGATGAAGATGTCGGGGTCGGCAGTCCGCGCCTGCAGCCGCACCTCGAGCGTCTGGAAGATCTGCACGAAAGGGATGGTCTCGACCGTGAGGGCGATCTCGGGACGGGCGGCGCGGAACGAGTCCATGAGCGGCTTGACCTGGCCTTCGGGCCAGCCCATCCACACCGCGCGAAGGCCGGCGGACTGGGCGAGGGCGCGGCCCGGCAGCGCGGTGGTGGCGAGGGCGAGGGCCAGGCTCCTGCGACGGGTGAGGCGGGTCATCGGGTTGTCTCCCCTGGGCACTCGGTGCCGTCCGACCGGTGCGACGATCGTGGGCCCGGCACCGGGCGCGGTCAACGCGGGCGGCAGGAGCAGAACCGCGTGACGGGCACGTGACGAAGCTCCTCCTCGATTGCGATCCCGGCCACGACGACGCGGTCGCGATGCTCCTGGCCGCCCGGCATCTCGAGCTGCTCGCCGTCACGACCGTGTTCGGCAACGCGCCGCTCGAGGCCACGACGCGCAACGCGCTCGCGCTCCTCGAGCTCGCCGGGCTCGAGGTGCCGGTCGCGGCGGGCTTCGCGGGTCCCTTCCTGGGCGGGCCGCCACCCTCGGGCGCGGCCGTGCACGGTGCCGTTGGGCTCGAGGGCGCCGATCTGCCCGGGCCGAAGCGGGCCCCGCTCGGAGTGCACGCTGTCGAGCTCATTCTCGAGACCGCGCGGGCGCATCGGGGCGAGCTCGTGGTGGCGGTGACGGGCCCGCACACCAACCTCGCGGTGGCTTTGCGGCTCGAGCCGCGCCTCGCGAGCTGGTTGCGCGCGATCACCGTGATGGGCGGCACGGCCGGGCCCGGCAATGTGGGGCCGATCACCTGCATCAACGTGGCGGCCGACCCCGAGTCGGCACACGTCGTCTTCTCGTGTGGCGCCCGGATCTTCTGGATCGGCTACGAGACGAGCCGCACCGTACTCCTGGGCAGGGCAGAGCTCGCTCGGCTCCGGGCGGGCGGCCGGGTCTCGCGGACGATGGCGGCCCTGCTCGAAGCATACCGGGAGCGTTATCGCCGGATCTACGGGATCGACGGGGCACCCTTGCACGATGCGCTCGCGATCCTGCCCTTCGTCCGGCCTGAGGCGATCCACCACGAGCCGGTCGCGCTCGAGGTGGCCCTCGCGCCGGGGCCGGCCCGCGGCGTCACGGTGGTCGATCGGCGCGGGATCCGGCCCGATGCGGGCCTTCCGCCCGAGCGGATGCCACGACCGGCGAACGTCGCGATGGCGGTGGCGATCGATCGGCCGGCTGCGATCGGGGCGGTGGTCGAGGCGCTCCTGGCCTTTCCCTGAAGCGCGCGGACGCACGGATCCGCTG
>DAIOUO010000270.1:0-4911 GCA_036759485.1 Geminicoccaceae bacterium
GGGATGGAGTGCCGAGGATCTCGTCCGGGTTCTGAAGCCCGCGGGCGAGCCGGCAGCGATGGGCCGTACCCGCGGCTTCACCCCGGCGACCGGCGGGCCCAGGAGCGAGCCCGTGCCGCCGCCCGGCACGGCGGGCAGCGGGGTCGTGCCCGACCTCAAGATCCTCTTCCCCTTCAACTCGGCCGAGCTCACCCCGGAGGCGCGGGCGCAGCTCGACCAACTCGGCCGCGCGCTCGCCTCGCCGGATCTGCGGCCGTTCCGCTTCCGTATCGCCGGGCACACCGATGCGGTGGGTTCGGAGGTCTACAACGAGGGGCTCTCGGCGCGGCGGGCGCGGGCGGTGGTCGACTACCTGGTCGAACGGCACGGGATCGACCGCGGACGGCTCGCGGCGCTGGGCGTCGGCGAGCGCGAGCTCGCCGACCCGAAGGATCCGGCGAGTGCCGTCAATCGTCGGGTCGAAGTCCGCACGCTGCCCTGAGCCGGCGCGGCCGAGCCCCGGCCGCGCAGCCGGTGATCCGGGTCACTTGCGGCGGCCTGTCGCAGGGGTACACTGGAACGAAGGGCAGAGGCCCGGGGGCGACGGTCGGCACCATGGCGTTCGAGGTCGACGAGCTGCTCCGACCGTTCGATGGCGGTGCCCCGCTCGGCGCCGAGCTGGCTCACGAGGACGATTTCGCCCGTTTGCGCGAGCTCGCGACCCGGGTCGACCGCGATCCCGCGGCGGCACCGGTCGAGTGGGCCAAGGAGCTCGGGCGGATCGAGGCCCTCGCGCGCAAGGGCCGCGATCTCAGGGTCTGGGTCTGGCTCGCCCGCGCCGCGCTCGCAGCCGAGGGGCTCGCGGGGCTCGTGCGCGGGCTCGAGCTGATCCGGAGCGGCCTCGAGCGGCATTGGGAGACCCTGCCGCCGCTCGACCCGGACGATCCCGACCCGGGCGGGCGCTATCTCGCCCGGGTCAACGCGATGGCGCTGCTCGGCGCCTCGAGCGCGCATCTCAAGCCCGGCGAGATGGCACGGCTGCGCAGCGTCCGGCATCTGCTCGACGATCTCGAGCGGGCCGCCACCGGCCGACCGGTCGCGGAGCAGGCGCCGCTCGTGGCGCGCACCAGGGACGCGCTCGCGGCCATCGCCGAGCGGTTCCGCGCGGGTTTCGGGGCCGCGGCCGACCCGCAGCTCGGCTTCGAGGCGCTCGATTCGGCACTCGCCCGGCTCGTGGCATCCGCCGCGGTGGCCACTACCGCGGCGGGCTCGGCGGGCGAGGGCACGGAAGCGGCCGGAACCGGTCCGGCCGCGGGCGGGCCCGTGCGCACCCGCGAGGACGTCCTCCGGCTGCTCGATCAGGTGCTCGACTATTACCGGCGCCACGAGCCCTCGAGCCCGGTGCCGCTGCTCGTGGCGCGCGCCAAGCGGCTCGTGCCGATGAGCTTCGTCGAGGCGCTCAAGGAACTGGCGCCGGCCGGGATGAAGGAGCTGCAGGCGGCCGCCGGGGCGTTCGACGACCCCGGGCCGGCCAGGAAGGGGTGAGCCATGCCACAGGACGCCGGCCAGAAGTTCATCGCCCGCAACCGGGCGCCGCGCGTGCAGATCGAGTACGAAGTCGAGCTCTACGGAGCGCAGAAGATGATCCAGCTGCCCTTCGTCATGGGTGTGCTGGCCGGTCTTTCGGGCAAACCCGCGGAACCCCTGCCCCCCGTGGCCCAACGCAAGTTCCTCGAGATCGACGTCGACAATTTCGACGATCGGCTCAAGGCGATGAAGCCCAGGGTCGCCTTCACCGTGCCGAACACCTTGACGGGCGAGGGCAATCTCGCGGTCGACATCACCTTCGAGAGCCTCGCCGACTTCGCCCCCGACGCGGTCGCCCGCGAGATCGAGCCGTTGCGCAGGCTGCTCGAGGCGCGCGAGCAGCTCTCCAACCTCTTGTCCTACATGGACGGCAAGGACGGCGCCGAGCAGCTCGTGGCGAGGCTCCTCAAGGATCCGGCACTCCGCGAGGCGCTGGCGCAGGCGCCCGAAGCCGAAGCGGCGGGCGACGGGCAGGCGGGCCGGGGCGATTGAGCGAAGGAGGCGGTGGGATGGCCGAGCAGCAGGTCGCGAGCGAGGGTCGGGCGGCCGGCGAGGCGGTCGCCCTCGACGAGTTCAAAGCCCTCTTGAAGCGCGAGTTCCGGCCGCGCGACGAGGAGGCCGGGGAGCGGATCGAGGCGGCGGTGCGCACGCTCGCGGAGCAGGCGCTCGCCAATACCCGGCTGATCGGCGACGACGCCTTGAAGAGCATCCAGGCGCTGATCGCCGCGATCGACCGGAAGCTCACGGAGCAGCTCAACCTCGTTCTTCATCATCCCGACTTCCAGGCGCTCGAAGGTGCTTGGCGGGGCTTGTGGCATCTGGTCAACAACACCGAGACGGACCAGATGCTGAAAATTCGGGTCCTCAACATCAACAAGCAGGAGCTGTCCCGAACCCTCGAGGCCTTCGAGGGCACGGCCTGGGATCAGAGTCCTATCTTCAAGAAGATCTATACCGAAGAATATTCGATGTTCGGAGGCGAGCCGTTCGGTTGCCTGGTCGGTGACTACTACTTCGACAACTACCCCAAGGACGTGGCGCTGCTCGGCAACCTCGCGAACATCTGCGCCGCGGCGCACACGCCGTTCATCGCCGGTGCGGCACCCTCGCTGTTCGGCATGGAGTCGTGGCAGGAGCTCATGAACCCGCGGGATCTCGCGAAGATCCAGAGCACGCCCGACTATGCGAAGTGGCAGTCGCTGCGCAAGGCCGAGGACAGCCGCTACATCGGCCTCGCCATGCCGCGCGTGTTGGCGCGCCTGCCCTATGGCGCGAAGACGAGCCCGGTCGAGGCTTTCGCCTTCGAAGAGGACGTCCGCGGCACCGATCACCACAAATATTGTTGGATGAACGCCGCCTATGCGATGGCGGTCAACATCACCCGGTCCTTCAAGCTCTATGGTTGGTGCACACGGATCCGCGGTGTGGAGTCGGGTGGTGCCGTGACCAACCTGCCGGTGCACACCTTCCCGACCGACGACGGTGGGGTGGCCATGAAGTGCCCGACCGAGATCGCGATCGACGACCGGCGCGAGAAAGAGCTCGCCGATCTCGGGCTGATGCCGATCCTGCACCGCAAGAACACCGACATCGCCGCCTTCATCGGCGCCCAGTCGCTGCAGAAGCCCGAGGTCTACGACGACCCGGACGCCACGGCCAACGCCAATCTGTCGGCACGGCTTCCCTATCTGTTCGCGGTCTGCCGCTTCGCTCATTACCTGAAGGCGATCGTGCGTGACAAAATCGGCTCCTTCAAGGAGCGGTCCGACATGGAGAAATGGCTGAACCGCTGGATCCTCAACTATGTCGACGGCAACCCGGACTTCTCCTCGGAGGAGACCAAGGCCAAGAAGCCGCTCCGGGCGGCGGAGGTCCGGGTGCAGGAGGTCGAGGGTAATCCGGGCTATTACAACGCGCAGTTCTACCTGCGCCCGCACTACCAGCTCGAAGGCGTCAACGTCAGCCTGCGGCTGGTCTCCAAACTGCCGTCGGTCAAGGGCGTTTGAGCCCTGTGACGGGCGGCACCGCCGGCCGGGCACGGCGGGTCTAGTCTCGTTCCCGGGTGCGGCGCCCCGGCCGCGCCGAAGCGAGGAGGGACGGTCGTGGCGGTCGACATGTTCATCAAGATCGACGGCATCGACGGCGAGTCGCAGGACGAGGCTCACGCGAGCGAGATCGACGTCCTCAACTGGGAATGGGGTGCGGTCAACAAGGGTTCGGCGGCGCTCGGCGGCGGGCTCGGCTCGGGCAAGGTCGAGGTCCAGGACCTCTACTTCACGCATTTCATCGACAAGGCCTCCCCGGTCCTGTTCCTCTGCTGCTGCAACGGGAAGCACATTCCCGAGGCCAAACTCACCTGCCGCCGGGCGGGCGAGAACCCGCTCGAATACCTCGTGATCACGATGAAGAACGTGCTCGTCTCGCGAGTTCAACCGCTCGGCGACGCCGAGAAGGACCGGCCACTCGAGCGGGTCGGTCTCAATTTCGGCGAGGTCGAGGTGAAGTACACGCCGCAGAAGGCCGACGGCACCGGCGACGCCGAAGTCACCGCCGGCTGGAACATCTCGAAGAACGTCAAGCTCTGAGAGGGCCCGGTGGCCGAGACCGCGGCCGAGGCGCTGCGGGCCGGTGATCCGGCCCGGGCGCTCGCCCTCGTGATGGAGGAGGTGCGCGCGGCACCGGCCGCCCTCGGCCCTCGCCTCGCCCTCTTCCGCATCGCCTGCATCGAGGGCCAGTGGAACAGGGCCCGCCGGGCGCTCGAGGCGATCGCCGGGCTCGATCCCGAGACCGCGATGTTCGCCCGCCTCTACACGGCGCTGATCGGGGCCGAGGCGGAACGGGCCGCGGTATTCGCCGGCGCCGGCCCGCCGGTGACGCTCGGCGCCCCGCCCGCCTTCGTGGCGCACCTCGTCCAGGCGCTGCGCCACGAGGCTGCGGGTGAGGGCGAGGCCGCGGCGGCGCAGCGGCGGGCGGCACTCGAGGGGGCCGAGGCCGTGCCGGGCGAGCTCGACGGGGCGGACTTCGCCTGGCTCATGGACGCCGACGCCCGCTTCGGCCCCTGCCTCGAGCTCGTCGTCCACGGCCGTTACCGGTGGTTGCCGCTCGAGCGGCTGCGCGAGCTGCGCACCGACGGACCCCGAGACCTCGAGGACGTGGTCTGGTTGCCGGTGACGCTCACGCTCGCGGGCGGGGAGGAGGTCGCGGCGCATCTGCCCGGCCGCTATCCGGGCACGGAGACGGCCGGGGAGCCGCTGGCCCGGCTCGGTCGGGCGACCCTGTTCGACACTGCCGGTCGCGGCCTCGGCGGCCGGCTCCTCGCGAGCGATCGGGGCGACCGTCCGCTCC
>DAIOUO010000271.1:0-4847 GCA_036759485.1 Geminicoccaceae bacterium
CTCTTGCGGCCGGCCGCGGACGGGGTTCCCGCGTTGCCGGCGCTGCGCCGGCGCTTCGAGGCGGTGGTCGCCGCTTTCGTCCAGCCGGAGCCGGCCAAGCCCTCGGCCGAGGCCGGGATCGGCGAGCGGCTTCTGGGCCAGCTCTCGAGCGTGGTGACGGTCAAACGTATCGGCGGACCGCACGCTGCTGCGGTCGAGGCGGCACGAGCCGCACTCGCCCGCGACGATCTCGCGGGTGCCGTGGCGGCGCTCGGCGGCGTCCCGCCGGCCGACAACCCGGAGCTGCCCGGCTGGCTCGCCGAGGCCAAGAAGCGGCTCGACGCGGAGGCCGGGATCGCCCGCCTGCGCGGTCATCTGCGAACCCTGCTCACCGCTGCCGGCTGAGGCCTCGCCATGCTGCGTGTCCTGGTGTTCGTGATCGTGGCGAGCGTGGTCGCGGTGGCCGCCACCTGGCTCGCCGACTTTCCGGCCGAGGTCGCGATCTTCGGGCAGGGCTACGAGATCCGTTCGAGCCTCGCCGTCCTGGTCGCGGGCGTGCTGCTGTTCGGCCTCCTGCTCGCGGCACTGGTCGAGCTCTATCGCTGGCTGGTCGGTACGCCGCGCCGACTGCGCCGTTATCGTCAGGAGGTCCGCACGCTCAGGGGCTACCAGGCGCTCGGCAACGGGCTGCTCGCGGCCGCCTCGGGCGACGCGACGCGGGCACGGGCGCTCGCCGGCGAAGCCCGTCGGCTCCTCGGCGAGGCGCCGCCGATCCTCCTGCTCGAAGCGCAAACGGCGCAGATCGCTGGCGACGACCGGGCCGCTGCGCGCAGCTTCCGGCGCATGCTCGAATCGCCGGAGAGCGAGCTCATGGGCCTGCGGGGCCTGTTGAGCCAGGCCATGCGAGCGGGCGACCGAGAAGAGGCGCTCGAGCTGGCGAAGCGGGCCTACGCCCGGGCACCCGACGCCCCCTGGGCGGTGAGCGCGCTCTTCGAGCTGTTGACGGGCGCCCGACGCTGGGCCGAAGCGCTCGGCGTGGTCGATCGGCTGGCGCCGCTCGGCCTGGCCCGAGCCGAGGAGGCCGCTCGCCACAAGGCGGCATTGCACCATCTGCGCGCCCTCGAGCTCGAGGCCGAGCGCCGGCCGATGGACGCGCTCAAAGAGGAACGGCGGGCGCTCAAGGCGCTGCCCGGCTTCGCGCCCGCCGCGGCGCACGCGGCGCGGCTCGCGCACCGGCTCGGGCGCGACCGCGAGGCGCGCCGGCTCGTCGAGGAGGCTTGGCAGGTCCAGCCGCACCCCGAGCTCGCCCGAGCCTATGCCGATCTCGCCCCCAACGAGCGGCCGGCGGAGCGGTCGCGGCGCTTCGAGCGGCTGCGAGCCAGGGCCGCCGACCATGTCGAGACCCGGCTCGCGCTGGGCGAGCTCGCGCTGCTCGCCGGCCGGCTCGACCAGGCCCGCGAGCATCTGCAGTCGGTCCTCGCCAAGGGCGGGACGGCGCGTGCCTGCCGGCTGATGGCCGAACTCGAGCGGGCCGCCGGGGCGCCCGCCTCGACCGTGCAGTCCTGGCTCGCCAAGGCCGGCGAGGTGGCACCCGATCCGGCCTGGGTGTGCGACGACACGGGCGAGATCCTGCCCGAGTGGCGGCCCTTCTCGACCAGCGGCCGGTTCGGCGCGGTGAGCTGGACGACACCGCCACGGGTGAGCGCGCTCGCCGTCCCGCCGCGGCCGCCCTTCCTCCTGGTCGACAGTCGGCCCGAGGAGCCGGCGCGCGGGACGACCGCCGACGCCGCTTGAACCGGCGCGGCAGTCTCAGCCCACCCGCAGCGCCTCGAGCGCGGCCCAGTCGAAGCTCAGACCGTGCCCCGGCCGGTCCGGGGCGATGGCCTTGCCGTCGCGCAGGACGAGCGGCTCGCCCAGATAGCGCTCGAGCCCGAATCCGTGGCATTCGAGGTAGCTCGCGTTCGGCACCGCGGCGAGAAGATGCACGGTGAGATCGTGCGCACCGTGCGAGGTCACCGGTAGATTGAAGCTCTCGGCGAGGTGGCAGATCTTCATGAAGACGGTGATGCCGCCGCAGTTGGTCACGTCCGGCTCGGGGAAGCTCACCCCGCCGGCGGCGATCAAATTGGCGAACTCGTGCAGCGTGTGCAGGTTCTCGCCGGTCGCCACGGGCAGGCCACCGTCGCGCAGGATCCGGACGTGGCCCGCGATATCGTCGGGGATCGTAGGCTCCTCGAGCCAGAGCGGCTCGAAGGGGGCGAGAGCGCGCGCCGCGCGGATCGCCTGATCGGCCGTCCAGCGCATGTTGGCGTCGACCATGAGGGGGAAGTCGGGCCCGAGATGGGCACGCATCGCCCGGACCCGCTCGACGTCCTCCGAAAGCCGCGGCCTTCCGACCTTCATCTTGATGGCCCGGAAGCCCCTGGCGAGGTTCTCGTCGGTCTGCCGGAGGAGCGCGTCGAGCGGAAAGTCGAGGTCGATCCCGCCGGCATAGGCCGACACGGCGGGGTCGTGGCCGCCGAGCAGCCGCCAGAGCGGTCGGCCCTGGCGGCGCGCCTCGAGGTCCCAGAGCGCGATGTCGACCGCCGACACGGCGAGGCTCACCGTGCCGCCGCGGCCGCCGTAATGCAGCGCCCACCACATTCGCTGCCAGAGCTGCTCGATCCGGCCGGCGTCCCGACCGAGCAGCACCGGCCGGAGATAGCGGTCGACGAGTTCGACCACCGCCCGGCCGGCGGCGCCGACGGTGTAGGTGTAGCCGGTCCCCTCCGCACCCTCGACGTCGCGGAGCCGCACGGTCACGAGCTCGAAGGCCTCGATCGAGCCGTGCGTGCTGTCCGACAGCACGACCGGCAACGGGATACGGTAGCAGGCCGCTTCGACGGTCTCGATGGCTGGCACGGTCCCGACCTCCCCGACAGGCTCGCCCCCGGCGGGGACGCGACCCCGATCGGCGGGCGCCGTCAACCGTTCTTTAAGAACGTCGGGTCAGACTGCCCTGCGTGGCACCCGATCTGCAATCCCGGCCGGCTTCGCCGGCCCCCTGGCCTCCTTCCGTCGTCGGCAAGTTCCTGGCGGCGAGCCTCGATGCCGCTCTCTGGATCGACAGGAAAGGCCGGGTAGCGGCCGCGAGCGAGGCGGCCACGGATCTGCTCGGCCCGAGCGAGGGGCGGCGTGTCGGGGCACTCTTCCGGCCCGACGCGGCGGCGCGCCGGCTCGTGAGCTCCCGCCGGCGGCATCGGCCGTTCCGAGGAAGCCTGGTGTTGCGCTCGGGAGGCTCCGTGCTGGCCGGCTATCTGCCGCTCGAGCGGGGCGGGCTCCTCTTCCTGAGGCCCGGGGACGGTTCGGCGATCCCGGCCGACCCGCTCGCCCGATACGGCCCGCTCCTCGAAGGGCTGCCCTTCGCCTGGGCGCTGCTCGACCGCGACCGCCGGGTGCTGGCCCTCGGGCGGCGGATGGCCCAATTCGTGGGCAACGAGCCGGAGGCGCTGCGTGGTCGGCCGTTGCTCGACCACCTGCCGGGGCTGCCGCAGGCGGAGATCGCGGCGTTCGACCAGCGGGCGCTCGCCGGCGAAGGGCCCCGCTGTGTCGACCACGTCCAGGACCTCGGCGGGGGGCACAAGCGGATTCTCCGCCTCCACCGCATCCCCTTGGGTGTGCCGCCCGAGGCGCTGCTCGTGATCGCCGACGACATGACCGAGCGGCTGCGTACGGCCGACGGGATCGCGGTCGACGGTGCGCTCGTACAGACCATCCTCGACTACATGCCGGGTCTGATCTCGCTCAAGGATGCGGAGACCCGCCGGTTCCTCTTCGCCACCGGCACCGAGCGGGTCCTGGCCGACCGGCCGGCGCACCATCTCATCGGGCGGTCGGTGCACGAGCTCTACGAGCCCACGCTCGCCGCCGCGATCGACGAGGCCGAGAGCCGGCTCCTGGAGCGGCCCGGGGTCGCGGTCGACCGGCGGTTCCCTCGCCAGGTGGGCGATCAGGTCCGCTGGTTCTTCTCGCGAAAACTGGTCGTGCCGGATCGCGAGGGGCGGCCGCGCTACATCCTCACCTTCAACCTCGACGTCACCCGCGAAATCGAGATCGAGCAGGCACTGGCTCGCGCCAACCGCTTCCTCGACGCGCTTTTCGATACCATGCCGGCGATGCTCGCCGTGCGCGAGCTGGCGGGCGGGCGGCTCGTGCGCATCAACCCGTCCTTCTGCCGCTTTCTCGGCCGGCCGCCGGAGGCGATCCTCGGCCGGACGATGGACGAGCTCGGTCTCGGCGATCCCGCGCTCCGTCGGGCCGAGGAGCAGCGCCTCCTGAGCGAGCGCGGCGCGGTCGTCGACCGGACCGAGCCGGTCGAGGTCGCCGCCGGCCAGCGCTGGCTGCGCACGTTCGAGGTCGCGGTGCACGACGAGGACGGCCGGCCGAGCCACGTCTTGGCCCTGCATCACGACGTCACCGAGCGGATGCTCGCCGAGCAGCGGCTGGCCCAGAGCCGGGCCTTCCTGGACACGATCGTTCAGCACCTGCCCTGGCCGCTCGCGGTGACGGATGCCGCCACTGGTGCCGTGCTCTTGACCAACCCCCCGGGCCGCGAGGGCCTGCTCGCGCGGCTCGGCTCCGATCCGGCAGGCGACCGAGTGGCGGCTGCTCTGGCTGCCCTCGATGCGCGGGTCCGGGCCGGCCCGGAGCGGGCCGTCGACGAGCTCGTCGCCGAGGGGAGCGGCGAGCATCGGCGCTGGCACCGGGTCCGCAAGGTGGCGGTGCCGGACGGTTCGGAGGCCTGTCGCTATCTCCTGACGCTCGCCGAAGACGTGACCGAGCGCCAGCGGATGACCACGCGTCTCCAGCGCAGCGAGGCGATGCTGCGC
>DAIOUO010000272.1:0-4845 GCA_036759485.1 Geminicoccaceae bacterium
CCCGGGGCGTTGCCCGGCTCGCCGCCGAAGAGCGGCCAGTCGGGGTTCACGGTCGGCGGCGGCAGTCGCACCTGCAGCTCGGCCAGGCGCGGATCGGCGGTCGGCCCCTGGCCCGCCAGCAGGACCGGAATGCGCCGCCCCTCGAGCGGGGGCGGCTCGCGCTCGCCGAGCCAGGAACCCTCGCCGCAGCCCGCGAGCGCGGTGCCGAGCCCGGCCAGGACGGCGCGACGCTTCACGAGGTCGACCGCACGGTGAGCGCGCCGAGCGCGTCCAGGAGCTCGGCCGCACGCCCGCGCAGGGCGGGAGGGGCCTCGGCGTCCTCGGTGATCCGCCGGAGCGTGGCGACCGCCTGCTCGCGGGCTCCGGCCCGCAGTTGGGCGGCCGCCTGGAGCTGGCGCGCGACGTGCCGCCAGGGCCCGCCGTCGACCGCGAGCGGCTCGAGACGGCGGGCGAGCTCGGCCGGGTCGTCGCGGTCGATCCGCCGCGAGGCGGCCATGAGGAGTGCGGCGTCCTTGAGGAGCGGGTCGGCGTTCGGGTCGGCCGCGACCGCGTCGAGGGCGCGAAGCGCCGACTCCTCGTCGGTGGCCCGTGCCGCGGCGTGCAGCCGAGCGAGCGCGGCGAAGCCGGGGCTCGCCTCGCGGGCGAAGTCGAGCAGGGCCGAGACGGCCTCCGCACCGCCTGCGGCGGCGAGCCGTTCGCTCGCCGCGTAGCGCTCCGCCTCCACCGTCCGCCTGTACTCCTGCCAGCGCTGCCAGCCGACCCAGCCCGCGGTCGCGAGCACGATGCCGACGGCACCGGCGAGCGCGATCCAGCCGTAGCGCTTGGCGAGCTCGGCGAGCTTCTCGCGCTGGAGCTCTTCGTCGACTTCGCGGATGAACTCGTCGGACTTCAAGCGGGCGGCCTCGGCTCGGGACGGGCGGGTCGGCGGGGCTCGCGGACCCGGCCGGCTCTAGGAGAGCACGTCGGATTTGGCAAGCGCGGCAAGCTCCTCTAGCCTCGTGTCCGGACCTGCACGGGAGGGCCTCCATGCCCCGGCTGTTCGTCGCCCTGCCCATGCCCGAAGAGGTCGCGATCGACCTCGAGCGGCTGTCGACCGGGCTGCCCGGCGCCCGCTGGACGGATCCCGAGGACTACCATCTGACGCTGCGGTTCGTGGGCGAGGTCGACCACGAGACCTTTTGGGAGCTGGGCGAGGCGCTCGCTTCCGTGCGCGTGCCGCCCTTCGATCTGGCGCTGCTCGGGCTCGGGCTCTTCCCGCCGCGTGGCGAGCCGCACACGCTCTGGGTCGGGGTCGAGGACCCCGATCCGCTCTTGGCGCTCAAGCGGAAGATCGACCGAGTGGTCCGCCAGCTCGGCGTGGCCGAGGAGAAGCGCAACTTCCATCCGCACGTGACGATCGCCCGCTTCCGCTTCCCGCCCCCGCCCGACCGGCTCGGCAGCTGGCTCAAGGGCCGATCGCTGTTCCGCACCCGGCCCTTCCCGGTCTCGCATTTCAACCTCTACTCGAGCGTGCTGCGGCCCGAAGGGGCCGAGCACACGCTCGAGGCGAGCTACGACTTCGTCGCCGGGGTGATGGAGCGGGTCTGAGCCGGCGGCCTCAGTGCATGCAACCGGCGCCGCAGACGTGCCCGCTCGCGCCGCCCGCGTCCATGCCGCAGGCGCCCATCCCGCAGCCCTCCATGCCGCAGCCGAGATCGCTCTCGCCGCCGCCGGTCTCGGAGGCACCCTTGGCGACCATCGGCCGGGCGAGTGCTCTCGGGGAGGCGGTGGCGCAAGTCGGGCAGGGCATGGGGGCATCGGACTCGCTCATCTTGCCCCAGGCCTTGAACTCGCCGTGCGTGCTGCAGGTGTAGGTGTAGAGCGGCATCCTCGCTGGCCCTCCGACGTGACGCCCTCTAGATAGGCGAAGGGCGAGCGTTCCGGCAGGGGGCCGCGCGCCGGGCCTCGAGCCGGACGGGCTCGCCGAGGCGCAGCTCGACCGGACCCGTGGGCAGGACCGGCACGGCGTTGGCGCCGAAGCAGGGTCCCTCGCCCAGAAAGTCGCGGCCGAGGGTACGGAGCGTGCGGATCGGCTCGGGCCCGAGCCGCTCGCCGCTCTCCTGGTCGGTGGTCGTGACGATGCAGCGGGCGCAGGGCTTGACCAGGTGGAGCGCCGCGCCGCTCGCGAGGCGCACGAGGCCGGGCCGGTCCTCGACCCAGGGCGGCAGGCCTTCGAGCACGAGGTTGGGACGGAACCGACCCATCGGCACGGCCGAGCCGCCGGCTGCGACGATGGCCGCGTTCAGCGCGGCGAGCGAGGCCGAGGAGGTCACGAGGAGGGGGAAGCCGTCGCCGAAGGCCGTGCGGCTGCCGGGCGGGGCGAAGGTCGGATCGCAGGCTCTGACGGTCGTTTCGGGGAAGCGGACGATCCGCACCTCGCGGCCGAGCGCCCGGGAGAGTGCCCGATCGGCCTCGGGGTCGGGGGCGACCGCCCGGATCCGGTCGCGCCAGACGCCGACCTCGAGCGGCTCGCCGCGATCGTCGAGCGGCAGGGCGAGCTCGCAGCCCTCGAGAGCGAGGACCAGCCGGTCCGGCTCGAGGCGCGGCACGAGCCGGGCGAGGCGCGGCTCCTCGCGCTGGGTGAGGAAGCGCCCGTCGGGCCGGACGAGCATCCAGCGACGATCGAAGGCGAGGCCCGGGGCCTCGAGCCGAGACTCCGCGAGCGCGACCCCGCGACCGCCCTTGACGGGGTAGACGGTGATCCCCGCAACGATCCCCGAAAGGACCTCGCCGAGCTCTCGTTTCTCCTCCTCAACCCTTTGATGCACGGGGCGTTCCCGGTTTTCCCGAAGCTGCCGTCCACAGGCTGTGGAAAGCAGGGACGATTCAGCCGGGCACGGTCATGCCGCGGGCCACGTCGGGGCGCAGCGCCATGGTCTGGACCCAGCGGCGCAGGTCGGAGAGGCCGCTCGCCTCCTCGAGGATGGCCTTGCGGCCGGCCATGGTAGGATAGAGGGCGAAGTCGGCGATCGAGATCTCCTCGCCCGCGAGCCAGGGATGGCGGGAGAGGCGCCGGTCGACCTGGACGAGGGTCGAAAGGAAACGATTCTTGCAGTAGGCCATGACGTCCGGGTTCGGCGGCTCGGTCGCCTTGCCCATGTAGAAGAGAGCGGCACTCGCCGGGGCGACGTCGGTCATCACCTGCATGAAGGCTTCGAACACCTGCGTGCGTCGGACCGGATCGGTCGGCAGGAAGCGGCCGGAGCGCTCGGCCAGATAGAGGAGGATGGCACCCGACTGGGCGACCGTGATCGGTCGGCCGCCCGGGCCGCCATGGTCGACGATGACGGGGATCTGGCCCGCCGGGTTGAGCTTCAAGAAGTCGGGGCTGCGCTGCGCGCCGGCCAGCAGATCGACCTTGTGCGCCCGGTAGGGCAACCCCGTCGCCTCGAGCATGATCGAGGCGCGCTGGCCGTTGCTCGTGCCGGCGGTGTAGAGATCGATCATGGAGCCCTCCCCTGGCGTGCGGCGCGCAGGCTAGGCGGCCGCCGGGCGGCCGGCAATCGCCGGTTCGGCGGGCGGCCCGCCGGCACCCGGGGCCGCACCGCCCCGATGCGCCGTGACCTCGATCTCGACCTGGATGCGCGGGTCGATCATGCCGACCACGAGGCAGGTGGCGGCCGGGCGGATCGCGCCGAGCCGGCGGGCGAAGACCGGGGCGAGGCGCTCGAAGAGCTCGGCGCGGGTGATGTACCAGCGGATGCGGACGATGTCGGCGAGGCCGGCTCCCGCCTCGGCGAGTGCGACCTCGATATTGGCGAAGGCTCGCTCGGCCTGGGCGATCGGATCCTCGTCGATCCGGCCGGTGGCGTAGTCGAAGCCGGTGGTGCCGGAGACGTGCACCCAGGCCCCGTCGACCACGGCCCGCGCATAGCCCGCCATCCGTTCGAAGGCGGAGCCCGAGGTGATCGTCCGGCGTTCGCGTGGCACGGGCGGCTCCTTTCGATCCGAGGGCTTCAGCGCGCGTAGAGATGGGCGAGGCGGCCCTGGACGGCGACCAGCCGGCCGGCGGCATCCGCCGCGACGCGCCAGCCGAAATCGGCCATCGGCAGCCAGACCACGGGCTCGAGCGCCTGGGGCTCGCCCACGCCGAGGCGGCCCTCGCCGGGCCGCAGCTCGAACAGGCGCACGGCGCCGCAGCGGCTGCCCATCTGGTCCTGTGGGCAGGCGCTGCGCGGGGCGCCCACCACCAGGACCCGCCCCGTGCCGGAGAGCGCCACGGCACCGCCGAAGGTGCCGATCAGGGGATCGCTCGAGCCGAGCGTGGCGAGGTGCGGCCAGCTGCCGCTCTCGCGCCGGAAGAGCACGACCTTCTGCTCGCCCGCCACCGCCACGGTCTCGCCGAGATCGTCGATGGCGACCTCGGCGGCGAATTCGAGATCGCCCGGAGCCGGCGACTCGAGGGCGCCCACGAGGTCCCACTCGCCGTCCGGTGCGCGCTCGTAGACCCAGAGGCGGCCGGCCCGTCCGTAGGAACCGGGCCCCCCCACGAGCACCGTGCCGCCGTCGCCCGAGAGAGCCACCGTGCGTCCGAAGCGGTCGGTCGGCGAACCTTCCGCCGGGCGCGGGAAGCGGACGGCGGCCCGCCAGGTGCCGCCCTCGCGCAGGAAGAGAAAGGCCGTGCCGCAGACATCCTCGGGCACGCCCACCACACAATCGTGGTGCGGTGCGCCCACGAGCAGGGCGTTGCCGTCGCGGCTGATCGCGAGGGTCTGGGCGGGCGGCGGGAAGGGCTTGTCGAGCTCGCCCGGAATCTCGATCCGGCCGAGCTCGCGAAAGCCGCGGCCCTCGCGCTCGAGCACGGTG
>DAIOUO010000273.1:0-4808 GCA_036759485.1 Geminicoccaceae bacterium
CCCGACGGTTATCGGAACCGCCGACCGCGCCGGTGCCCGGTCGCGACGACGCCCGA
The DNA here is from genome assembly GCA_036759485.1 of Geminicoccaceae bacterium. GTDB lineage: Bacteria > Pseudomonadota > Alphaproteobacteria > Geminicoccales > Geminicoccaceae > JANXAZ01. The sequence continues at coordinate 57 of DAIOUO010000273.1, forward strand.
GCAGCTCGGTCGGCCGCAGCCCATGGGCGGGGCTTGCCGGCGCCGGCGCCGGCGACCATCTGCCGGAGGTGAGCGAACGCACGGGAGCGGTCGGCGATGACCGGGCTCGTCGGGCGACTGATCGACAAGCTGCGGCGAGGGAGGTGGACGATGGCGGCGGTCCCACCGGTCTGCAATTTCGGGGAGAAGGCCAAGCCGTTCGAGCTGCCGGCGACCGACGGCCGCCGGTACCGGCTCGAGGATCTCGTGGGGCCGAAGGGCCTCGTCCTGGTCTTCATGTGCAACCACTGCCCCTATGTGAAGGCGATCATCGACAAGCTGATCCGCGACGCCAAGGACCTCGCGGCGATCGGCGTCAACACCGCGGCGATCTGCTCGAACGATCCCGAGGCCTATCCCGAGGACAGTTTCGAGAACATGCGCCGCTGGGCCGAGGAGAAGCGCTTCCCGTTCCCCTACCTGCACGACCTGAGCCAGGATGTGGCGCGCGCCTACGGCGCCGTCTGCACCCCGGACTTCTTCGGCTACAACGCGAAGCTCGAGCTGCAGTATCGCGGCCGGCTCGACGCTTCCGGCCGCAGCCCGGTCGAGGGGGCGCGGCGCGAGCTGTTCGAGGCCATGAAGCTCGTGGCCGAGACCGGCCGGGGACCGGCCGAGCAGATCCCCTCCATGGGCTGCTCGATCAAATGGCGGCAGGCCGCCTGAGACGGGCATCCGTGCGGCCGCGGCGGGCGGGGCGTCAGGCGGCCTCGCCCTTGGGCCGCACGAGATCGAGCGCCTGCTTGGCGACGGCGGCGGTCGGCTCGCCGGAGCCCGCGACCTGGACGGTCGGGAAGGCGAACTTGATGCCGTTCGCCTCGAAGGCCTTCTTGATCATGGCGTAGGCTCGGCGGCGGATCGTGAACTGCTCGCCCGGCTTGGTCTTCATCTTCATCCGGATCTGGATGGCGAAGTCGCCGAACTGATCGACTCCCTGCATCTTCAGGGTTTCGATGATGTTGGGGCGGAACTCTCCGATCTCGAGGAGCTCTTTGCCGATCTGCTTGATGATCTTCTTGGCCTTGTCGAGATCGGTGTCGTAGGTCACGCTGACGGTCATCTTGTCGATGACCCAGTCGCGGCTCATGTTCTGGATCGCGCCGAGCGATCCGAAGGGCACGGTGAAGAGCGGGCCGCGGTGGTGTCGGAGCTTGATCGAGCGTAGCGAGAAGCTCTCGACCGTGCCCTTGAAGCTACCGGACTGGATGTACTCGCCGACCCGGAAGGCGTCGTCCATCAGATAGAAGATGCCGGCGATGATGTCGCGGACGATGGTCTGGGCACCGAAGCCGACCGCGACGCCGACCACGCCCGCACCGGCGATCAAGGGGCCGATCTCGAAGCCCAGGGAGGAGAGGGCCATCAGCACCGCCATCGTCGCGAGGACCACGAGCGCCACGTTGCGCAGGATCGGCAAGAGCGTGCGCAGCCGGGCGTTGCGCTGCGCCTCCTCGCTGCCCGGCTCGGTGATCCGCTCGGCATCGGCGAGCCGCCGGTCGACCCAGGCACGGAACAGATGCCAGAGGAGGTCGAGCGCGAGCAGCACGATTCCGGCCTGGAGGACGCCGGCGATCAGGCGGGTGGCCATGGTCTCGCGGGCCGGGATCGTGCCGAGGTCGAGCCCGAGCACGCCGGCCACGAACAGGATGGCGCCGGCGATCACGAGCGCCCGCAGGCCGCGCTCGAGGCCGACGGCGAGCAGGCTCGGTGCCGCGACCGTCTCGCCGCCAGCTTCGGCGGGCCGCAGCAGCATCGCGACCGACTGGTCGACGAGGCGGAGCAGCAGCGGCACGAGCGCCGCGGCGAGGCCGATCCAGAACAGGCGGCCGGCGCCCGCGACCACCAGGATCCACAGCAGCAGGAGGTAGGCCGAGAGCGCCCAGGAGAGGGCACGCGAGGGTGCGGGACCGTCGTCCCGGCGCGGCGGACGGCGCCAGATCGCGCCCAGGCCGAGCGCGAGCCAGACCGCCGCGGCGACGGCGGTGGCGAGGGCCCGGAACCCGGGCGAGGCACCGAGGTCGGGCAGAAGGCCGAGGCTGAACCGGGCCACCACGAACCAGCCGACCAGCAGCACGAGCCAGCGGGCCCAGTAGTGGGCCGCCGGATCGCTCATCGGCACGATCCGGAAGCGGGGTGCTTCCGGGGCGAGGAAGAAGCGGGCGGCGACGATCGTGAGCCGGACGACCAGGAAGGCCAGGAGATAGCCGAGCACCACCGAATGGAGGAGCGGCGGCCAGGAGAAGAGGAGGAAGGCGCCGACACTCCCGAGAGCGAAGGAGGCGACCCAGAGGAGTCCGAAGCCCAGCCGCATGCCGACCGCCCGCAGCCGCTCGATCGGCGTATCGAGCGGGCTCGCGCCGATCCGCTCGCGTACCCGGGCCGACAACCGCCAGAACACCGCCTCGGTGCCGAAGCCGAGTGCCACGAAGCCCGCGAGCAGGAGGAGGATCGTCCCGAACCCGTGCTGCTGCATCTCGCCGCCGAGCGCGGCACCGATCCGGACGAGCTCCGCCGGCACGAGCGGGCTCGCCTGCACGAGTTCGCGAAGCCGGGTGCGCACCGTGGCCACCGTCCGAGCCAGCTGCTCCTCGAGCGGCACCTGCTCCGCGACCGTCGGTGTCGCGGGTGCCACCGGCGCCGCAGGGTCGACCGGCCGCTGCGCCTCGAGCCAGGCCCGCACCCCCGGATCGGCGAGCAAACGGACGAGCTCCTCGACGGCGGTCGTTGGCTCGGCCGATGGCGTCTGCGCGCGCACCGGAAGGGCGAGCAACAGCAGGAGGCAGACTGCGGGTAGCGGCCACAGGCGATGCCGGCCGAGCGACCGGCGGGACGGAGCCATCGGTTGGAGCTGGGCTGGCACGGGCGGAATCCTTCGCGGACGAACGAACCATCGTCTCTCGTAGCAGCAACCCGGGCAGGGTGCACTCCGGCCGCGGCCGGAAGCGGCCGGAGCGGGAACGGTGGCGCCGGCACGCCGACCCTCGGGTCCGGTGCCCACCGGCCGGGGGTCACCAGTAGAGGTGCAGCCGACCGCCCTCGACCGACCAGGAGGCGAGCCGGGCGAGGAAGCTCGTGCCCAAGAGCGAAACCGGCATCGGTGCCTCGATGACGAAGGCCTCGAGCCCCCACAGGGCGAGCTGCCCGATCCGCAGCTCGCGCAGGGTGACGGGAGCCGCGCGGACGATGCCGTTGGCGGTGGCGACCCGCCGGGTGAAGCGCAGCCGGCCGGGCAACAGGCCGATGCGCCGGGCGTCGTCGGGGGAGAGGACGACGGCGCTCGCGCCGGTGTCGATCAGGAAATCGACCGGAACACCGTCGACCCGGGCGGTCAAGGAGAAGTGCCCGTGCGGCCCGGGCGGCACGACGATCCGGTTCCAGCCGCCTTCCACGGCCGGTGCGGTGGCGGTCGTCCCGGGCGCGGCCCGCGTCTCGCCGACCCGCTCGACCCGATGCGGAGCGAGGCTCGGCCAGGCGATGGCCGCGCCGAGCAGGGCGAGGAGGAGAAGGCCGAAGCCGCGCAAGCCGGGCTCCCGACAAGCCGCCACCGAGCTTGCCACGCTCCGGTTGACGAAAGCTTTCCGGCCGGCCGCCGTCGGCCGTATGGCCGGCCCGCTACGGGCGTGCTTCCCGTTCGCCGCCGGCCCGGCGAGGATCGGGCGAAACGGCCGGGGCGGGCGGCCCGGGAGGCGAGCGATGGATCCGTTGCAGCGACGCCGGCTCGGCCGGTCGCGGGTCGAGGTCACGGCGATGGGGTTCGGGGGTGCGCCGATCGGCGGCTTCCGCTTCCGGATCCACCCCGACGAGGCCCGCGGCTGCGTGCGCACGGCCTACGACGCCGGGTTGCGCTACCTCGACACCTCGCCCTTCTACGGCTACGGCCGCAGCGAGCTCGTCATGGGCGAGGTGTTGCGGCACGTGCCGCGCGAGAGCTTCGTGCTCTCGACCAAGATCGGCCGCTGGATGAGCCCGTTGCGACCGGGCGAGACGGTGCCGGGCCTGCGGCCGCACGGTCTGCCCTTCAAGCCGACCTTCGACTATTCGCGGGCGGGCGTGCGCCGTTCGCTCGAGCAGTCGCACATGCGCACCGGTCTCGCCACCTTCGACATCGTCTTCGTCCACGACGTCGATCTCTGGACACTCCGCGACCCGGAGCTGCTCGAGCGGCACTATCGCCAGGCGGTCGAGGAGGCGATCCCGGAGCTGTGCGATCTGCGCGCCGCGGGCGCGATCGGTGCGGTGGGTGTGGGGCTCAACGAGGTGGGGACCGCGCTCCGCTTCGCCCGCGACAGCGACATCGACGCGATTCTCCTGGCCTCGCGCTACACGCTGCTCGAGCAGGGAGCGCTCGACGAGCTCCTGCCCCTCTGCGAGCGCAAGGGCATCGGGGTCGTGATCGGCGGGCCCTACAATACCGGCATCCTCGTGACCGGTCCCGTGCCTGGCGCCAAGTGGGACTACGACACCGCCCCGGCCTGGGCGCTCGAGAAGGCCGGCCGGCTCGAGGCCGTCTGTGCCCGGCACGACGTGCCGCTGCCGGCGGTCGCCCTGCAGTTCCCGCTCGCCCACCCGGCGGTCGCCTCGGTGATCCCGGGTGCCACGAGCCGCGAGGAGGTCCTGCAGGGCGTGGCCTGGATGCGTCGGCCGATCCCGGCGGCACTCTGGCAGGAGCTCCGGGCCGAGGGCCTGATCGACCCGCGAGCCCCGTTGCCGGGC
>DAIOUO010000274.1:0-4807 GCA_036759485.1 Geminicoccaceae bacterium
CGACGTCCGCCGCGCCGCCGGCGGCGAGGATCGGACCGAGGGGTGCCAACAGGGCAGCCGGCGCAAGATCGAGGGCTCGCCGGGCCAGTCCGAAACGGATCGGGGCGAGCAGCCCACCGCGCAACACGAAGGCCACCGCCACGCCGAGGACACCCCAGACCGCGAGCGGCAGGAGGAGGAGCAGCACCGCCGCACCGATCGCCGCGAGACGCAGCACGAGATCGGCCCGGCCGGCGGCCCGGAAGGCGCTGCCGAGGAGCATGGCGAGCGGCAGGAGCGGGCCGAGGAGAGCGAGGATGCGCAGCGCCTCGCCGGCCTCTCGCCAGGCCTCGCCGAAAGCGAGCGCCACGAGATCGGCGCCGATCACGAGCGCGAGCGCATAGCCGGGAACGGCGGCGAGAGCGGTGAGTTCGATCGCGAGCGCCAACCCGCTCGCGAGCCCTTCGCCCCCCTCGCGCAGGCGGGCGAAGCTCGGGAGCGCCACGCGCAGGGCCGGGCGAGCGACCAGCTCGACCGAGAGGTCGAAGAGCTTGCGCGCGAGGCCCCAGAGCCCCACGGCGGTCGGCCCGATCAGTGTCCCGAGCAACAGGCGGGGAGCCAGAAGCTCGCCCAGGGTCAAGAGCTGCTCACCGGTGATGCCGAGGGCGAAGCGGCCGATCGGGCGCACGTGCTTCCAGGCGACCCGGAGCCCCGGCCGATGGCCCGCGGCGAGCCCCAGAACGACCACACCGGCGAGCGGCCAGGCGATCTCGTTGACGACCAGGGCCCAGGGGCCGGCCCCGGCGAGCGCGAGAGCCACCGCCGCGGCACCGCCCAGACCCACGCCCAGGATCGACCGAACGGCCAGCGGTGCGAGCGCCAGCCGGCGCTGCAGGAGGCCCGACGGCACCACCATGAGGCTCGTGAGGAACGGGCAGACGGCGAGCGCTCGCAGGAGGGAGGCGAGCTCCTCTCGTTCGAACGAGGCGGCTGCGAGCGGTGCCACGGCGGCGAGCAGAAGGGTGCTCGCGAAGCCGAGGCCGGCGAGCAGCCAGAACACCGAATCGATCTCGTCCCGGGTGAGGTCGGGACGTTGGACGAGGGCCTCGATCCAGCCGCCGTGCACGAGGAGGTTCTGCGGCACGAGCACGAAGGCCATCGCGAGCGCCACGAGACCGAAGGCCTCGGGCCCGACGAGCCGGGCGAGCGCGGTGAAGACGAGGAGCTGCAGGAGCTCCACGCCCCAGACTTCGATCGTGGCCCAGAAGGCACCGCGGGCGACCCGCCCGGTATCGGGCGCGGGTCGGGGAGCCGTCGCCCCGGCCGCCCCACCCTCGCTCATCCCGGCCGCTCCGCCCTCAGCGCCGCGAGCAGGGCCCGGGCGAAGGGATCGCCGGCGACGGTCTCGACCGACAGCGGACAGCGCCGCCGCCAGTTCGGGTGCTCGTCGACCGTACCGGGCAGGTTCGCCTGCTCGACCGCACCCACGAGATCGTCGAGCTGGACCAGCACGAGGGCCGCGGGCGAGCGCGCGAGCATCCGATGCATCCCGATCACGAGCCCTTCTTCGCCGGCCTCGCCGACCTCGATCGCCTCGAAGGCGAGCGCGTCCTCGAGGATCCGCCGATCGCGCGCCCGCTCCGCCCGCAGGGCGGCCACCGCCTCGGTTCCGAGCCGGCCGAGCCGCGCCCGCCAGTCGATGTCGCGGGCCGCGAGCCATCCGCGTGCGGTCGGCAGATCGTGGGTCGAAACCGACGCCACGGCGAGCGGCGGATACTCGCCGGAGGCCTTGAAGAGGTCCGACGGCCAGCGCTCGAACCAGAGCACCCGGCTCGAGAGGATGCCGGCACGAGCGAGCCGGTCGCGGAAGCCGAAGGGCAGCGTGCCGAGATCCTCGCCCTGCACGAGGCAGCGATGCCGCCGGGCGAGATCGGCGACCGTCGCGAGGAGCGTCGTTTCGGGAAACCGCACATAGGCGCCCTCGATCGGTCGGGCGCCTTCCGGTATCCAGAACTGCCGGGCCAGGCCCATGACGTGGTCGATGCGGACGAGCCCGGCGTGCCGCATCGCCGCCTCGAGATCGCCCCGGAACGGCTCGCCCCCCCGGTCCCGAAGGGCCGCCGGGGCGATCGGTGCCAGGTTCCAGGACTGACCGTCCGGAGCGAAGGCATCGGGTGGCGCGCCGATCGAGACGCCGCGCACGATAGCATCGGGGTAGGCCCAGGCGTCGGCCGAATCGGGCGTCACCCCCACGGCGAGGTCGGTGGCGAGCCCGATCCGCATGCCCGCCGCCCGGGCCCGGCCTTGCACCTCGGCGAGCTGGCGGTCGAGCAGCCACTGCAGGAAGGCCCGGAACGCCACCGCATCGGCGAGCGGCCCCCGGGCGAGGCGCTCGACCTCGGGCCCCTCCGGCCGGCGCAGCTCGGCCGGCCAGCACCACCAGGGCTCGGCCGTTCCGCTGCACCGGGCGAGTTCGGCGGCGATCGCCTCGAAGCGGGCGAAGCGCTCGAGCGGTGTACCGGCCGCCGCGCGCCAGGTCCGGAAGGCCTCGCCTTCCGGGCTCGGCACGGCGCCGAGACGGCGGTCCCGGAAGCCCTCCCAGAGGGCCCTGGCGAGCGGTTCTTTCCGGGCGAGGACGGCCCGGTGGTCGACGAACGCGCCCTCGTTCGGTGGCCCCGTCCCGGCCGGCTCCGGCAGCGGCAGGGCGAGTGCCGCGGCCGCCCGATCGACCGCGAGCAGCGTCGGATCCAGGAAGCGGCGGCTCGAGGGCGCGTAGGGGCTGACCCTTTCGGGCTCGAGCGGGAAGCGGGCGTGCAGGGGCGACAGTGCGAGCGCCTCGACCCCGGAACCTGCCAGCGCCTCGGCCAGCCGGGCCACGTCCTCGAGGTCGCCGATGCCGAGGTCGCGCGCCGAGCGGAGCGCGTAGACCTGACAGGCGACGCCGATCACCCGGCCGATGCCGAGCTCGGCGGGTGTCGGGGCGACGGGCACGGGCGACGGTTCCGGGGCGGGGATCGCAGCGGGCGGTTCTTCGGGATCGACCGCGAGCGCCCCCAGGATCGCCTCGAGCGTCGGCCGCGGGACCCGGTGCGTGCGCCCCGCCGTGTCCTGCCAGAGCGGCTCGACACCGACCGCCTGGGCCAGCGCCCGGAGCGCGTCGTCGTCGAGCCGAGCGAAGCTCACCGCACCGTCGTCGCGCCTCGGCCCCGAGCCGGCGGCCGGCCGCCGCGCCGCCCCCTCACACCGCCGAGCGCCTGAGCGCCTGGTCGAGGTCGGCGATGATGTCGTCCACCGTCTCGATGCCGACCGAGATGCGGATCACTTCGGGCCCGGCGCCGGCGGCCTTCTGCTGCTCGGGGGTGAGCTGGCGGTGGGTGGTCGAGGCCGGGTGGATGATGAGAGAACGGGTGTCGCCGATGTTGGCGACGTGCGAGAGGAGCTCGACCGAATCGATCAACTTCACGCCCTGCTCGTAGCCGCCCTTGACCCCGAAGGTGAAGAGCGAGCCCACGCCCCTCGGGCAATATTTGTCGACGAGGGGGGTACGGTTCTGCGGCAACCGGGCGTAGGAGACCCAGGCGACCTGCGGGTGCCCGGCGAGAAACTCGGCCACCTTGTCGGCATTGGCGACGTGCCGGTCCATCCGCAGCGGCAGGGTCTCGATCCCCTGGAGGATGAGGAACGCGTTGAAGGGCGACAGGCAGGGGCCCATGTCCCTGAGCCCGATCGCCTTGTTGCGCACGGTGAGCGCGAAATTGCCGAAGGTCTCGTAGAAGCGCAGGCCGTGATAAGCGGCGCAGGGCTCGGTGAGTTGCGGGAACTTGCCGTTGTCCCAGTTGAACCGGCCGCCTTCGACGATGATGCCGCCGATCGAGTTGCCCTGTCCGCCCATGTATTTCGTGAGCGAATGGACGACGATGTCGGCGCCCCACTCGAAAGGCCGGCAGAGATAGGGCGTCGGCACCGTGTTGTCGACCACGAGCGGCACCCCGTGCCGGTGCGCGATCTCGGCGATCGCCTCGATGTCCGGCACGATCCCGTCCGGATTGGAGCAGGATTCGATGAAGATCGCCTTGGTCCGATCGCGCATCCCGATCTCGAAATTCTCGGGATCGCGCGGATCGACGTAAGAGACGTGCCAGTCGAATTGCGGGAAGGTCTGCCGCATCTGGCTGATCGACCCGCCGTAGAGCTTGGAGGAGGCGAGAATGTGGTCGCCCGGCCCCATCAGGTTGAGGAAGGTCAGGAACTGGGCGGCGTGGCCCGAAGCGGTGGCACAGGCGGCGGTCCCGCCCTCGAGGGCGGCCACCCGCTCTTCCAGCACCGAGACGGTGGGATTGGTCAGCCGCGAATAGATGTTGCCGAACTTCTGGAGGTTGAAGAGTGCCGCCGCGTGCTCGGCGTCGTCGAACACGTAGGAGGTCGTCTGGTAGATCGGCACCGCCCGCGCCCCCGTCGTCGGGTCGGGGGCCGCACCCGCGTGCACGGCCAGGGTCTCGAATCCGTAACGACGATCGCTCATCCCGCCTCTCCTCGCGCCACGGCCGGCGCTTAGCGCAGCCGGCGCCCGCGGTCCACGGGAGCGGCGCCGAGGGGGCACCGGGCGGGCCCCGGACGCCGCTGCTCAGTTCTGGAGCCGATGGCCTTTCTCGCCGACCCGGATCCGGAAGAGGCGGTTGTCGGCGGCGACCCACGACACGTCGTCCTCGGCCGGGCGACCGAAAGCGAGGTCGGTGGGGGCCGGGACCGGCAGAGGGGCGCGCTCGCGGTCCTCCCCGTCGAGGGCGCGGATCCCCGGCCGATCGCGCCGTCGCACCGCCGCCCGGAG
>DAIOUO010000275.1:0-4780 GCA_036759485.1 Geminicoccaceae bacterium
GCCCCGCCGCGCCCGCCGCCCCGCTCGCCGCGACGGCTCGCCTACGGGTCCGCTCATCGGGCCTCCCGCCGCGCCCGGCCGGCGGCGATCAGACCCTCGAGGATCGCCACGTCGCCGGGCCCGATCCGGTATTCCGGGTGCCACTGGACGCCCAGGCAGAAGCGCCGGCGCGGGTCCTCGATCGCTTCGATCACGCCGTCGGGCGCCCGGCCGCTCACCAGGATTCCGGGCCCCACCGTCTCCGCCGCCTGATGATGCGCACTGTTCACGAGCAGCCGCTCGGTACCCGTGAGCCGGTGCAGGAGCGTGCCGGGTACGACCAGCACTTCGTGGCCGGGCTCGGTCCGCGGGTTGGGCTGCTCGTGGGCGAGCGCGTCGGGCACCGAATCGGGGATGTGCTGGATCAGCCGGCCGCCGAGGACGACGTTCAGGAGCTGCTGGCCACCGCAGATGCCGAGGATCGGCAGGTCGGCCTCGAGCGCCCGTTCGGTGATCGCCCATTCGAAGCGGGTCCGCCGCTCCTTGAGGCGGACGGTGGCGTGCCGCTCGTCCGCCCCGTAGAGCGCGGGGTCGACGTCGAAGGCGCCGCCCGTGATCACGAGCCCGTCGATCAGCGCGAGATAATCGTCGACGAGCTCGGGCTCGTGCGGCAGCGCCACCGGTACGGCGCCGAGCCCGGCCAGGACGTCGCAATAGTTCTCGCGGAGCGCGTACCAGGGTAGCTTCGAATAGCCACCGGGCGGCTCGCTGTCGAGCGTGACGCCGATGACCGGACGGGGACTCGTGCGCATGGCCGGGCAGAGGTAGCGATCGACCGGAGCGCCTGCAAGGAGAGGGCCGGATGATCGATCTCGTCGAGAGCCGGCTCGGGGTACCGTTCCTCGACGCCCTGGCTCCGCTCGTCTTCCTCCTCGCCTGGGTCGGCTACGCCCGCTGGGCCGACGGGCCCGGCCGGCCGAGCCTGATGGCCCGCATGCACGAGTACCGGCTCGCCTGGATGCGGCGGATGCTCGCCCGCGACAACCGCATCACCGACCTCCAGGTGGTCCAGGTGCTGGTGCAGAACATCGCCTTCTTCGCGAGCTCCGCGATCATCCTGATCGGCGGGCTCGCGGCCGTGCTCGGCGCCCGCGACCAGGCGCTCGCCATCCTGGCCGACCTGCCGCTCGCGGCACCGAGCGCGCCGCGGGTGTTCGACGGCAAAGTGATGCTCCTCGTCCTGGTCTTCGTCTACGCCTTCTTCAAGTTCACCTGGACACTGCGTCAGTTCAATTACGTCGCGATCCTGATCGGCGCCGCTCCGCCGCCGAGCGAGGCCCACACCGAGGCCGCCGGGCGGCTGGTCGAGCGCGCCGCGCGCATGGCGACCAGGGCCGCGGACCATTTCAACAAGGCGATGCGGGCCTATTATTTCGGGCTCGCCGGGCTCGCCTGGTTCCTCCACCCGCTGCTCTTGATCGCCGCCGTGCTCTGGGTGGTGCTGGTGTCCTGGCGACGCGAGTTCCGCTCGACGAGCCTCGCCGTCCTGGGGCCGGTGGGCGAGCCGCTCGACGGTCCGCCTCAGCCGACCGCCCGGTCCTCGCCGTAGATGCCCGCTCGCCCGGTCGAGCGAAAAGCACCACGGCGACGGCCATCGGGTCGGGTCCGGCGGCCGGGCACGGCCGGCCCGACCCTGGAGGAGCAGGGGGCCTCGCCCGCCTTCAACCGGCGACGGCCCGGCGGCAGTGCTCGAGCCGGATGCGTGGACCCGGCACACCCATCCAATCGGACGGCCGGCAGGTGAGGATCAGAATCTGTCGGCGGGCGGATGCCTCGCCCAGGATCGCCTTCATCCGCTCGAAGCGGGCCTCGTCGGCGAACACGAGCGCGTCGTCGAGGATCAGGCAGGGGGCCTCGCCCTCGCGCTCGAGCAGGAGGTCGCCGAGCGCCAGCCGGACGAGCACGGCGAGCTGCTCGCGGGTGCCGACGCTGAGTTCGGCGAGCGGCTCCTCGATCCCGCCTCGCCGGAGATGGGTCGGAACGAGCCGCTCGGCGTCGATCACCGGCTCGGCGTCGGGCAGGAGCCGGCGCAGATAGGGCAGGAAGCGGTCGCGCACCGGCTCGGTCAGCCGCTCGGTCCCCGCCCGCTCGGCCTCCGCGAGGCTCTCGCGCAGGAGCCGCCAGGCGGCGGCCTCGCGGGCGAGCGCCCGCTCCTTGCGCCAGAGGGCTTCGAGCTCCGGCTCGAGTTCGTCGAGCCGACTGTCGCAGGCCTCGATGCCGAGCCCGCGCACCTCGCCCTCGAGCCGGTCGACTTCCTGTCGGCAGCGGGCGATCTCCGCCTCGAGGGCGGCGATCTCGCGCTCGGCCTGGGCCTCGCGGGCCCGCACCCCCTCGGCATCGCGGCGGGTGAGCTCGGCCTCGATCGCGGCGAGGTTCGCGCGTGCCGCGGCGAGCATCTCGGCCGAGCGGGCACGCCCGGCCTCGAGCTCGCCGTCCGGGCAGCGCGCCTCGGCCGCGAGAAGCGCCGCGCGGGCCTCCTCGACCGCGCGCAACAGCTCGCGTCTGCGCCCTTCGAGCCCGGCCGCCAGCTCGCGCGAGCCGGCGAGCGCCTTGCCGGCCGCCGCCGCCTCGGCGCGGCACGCTTCGAGCGCCCGCTCGGTCTCCTCGACCTCGCGCGCCGCCGCCTCGAGCGTCGCGGCCAGCTGCTCCGGCACCGCACCCTCGCCGAGGCTCTGCCGCCCGGTCTCGAGGCGACGGAGCTCCACCTGGAGGCGGGCGCGGAGCGCGTCGAGATCGACGACACCGGTGCCGCGCAAGAGCCCCTCGAGGGCCCGCCGCTCCTCGGCGAGCTTCTGGGCGAGGGCGCGCCGGCGAGCGAGCGCCTCCTCGGCGGCGACCGGGCTCTCCACGCCGAGCTCGGCGAGGGCGGCGGCGAGCCTGGTGCGAGCATCTGCGAGCGCTTGCCGGCGGGCGGCGAGGTCGCCACCGGGCGACACCCGGATGCGGCCGAAACCGTCGAGCCGGAGTTCGCTCGGCGCTGTGAGATCGAGCGGTCGGCCGGGATCGATCGGCGTACCGTCCTCGAGCCGGGCGAGGCGGCCGGGTTCCGGGAAGAGCTCGATCCGCGTCGCCTGCGCGAGGAGCCCGGCCTCGCGCCGGTCGCGCTCGGCGACGAGCTCGCGCAGCCGGCGCAGCCCGCCCTCGTCGATCCGCAGCGTTTCGAGCTCGGCCGCCTCCCGCGCGATCGCCGCGGCGCGCTCCTCCGCTTCGGTCAGGACCGCACGCAGCCGCTCGGCTTCGGCTTGCCGGGCGACCAGCTCGCGGGCCGCCTGGGCGAGTGCCAGGCGCTTGCGGGCCGCGACCGCCGCCTCCGTGGCCGAGGCCTGGCTCTTCTCGAGCTGCACGACGCGCGCTTCCGCCTCCCCGATCCGGCCGGCGAGCCGGTTCCGCTCCTCCTCGAGCGCGCGCAACTGCGCCTCGTCGCGGGCGAGGTTCGCGCGCTGCTCGGCGCGGGCCCGAAGCTCCTCCTCGATCCGCCCGAGCTCGGCGCCCGCCGCCTGGACCGCCTTGCCGGCGACCGCTCGGTCCCGCTCGAGCCGCTCGATCAACGTCCGTTCCTCGACCGCCCGGGCGCGCCGCTCGCGGGCCCGCTCGAACCGCTCGGGTGACTCCGCCCGGGACCGCTCGGCACGCGCGCGTTCGAGCCGGTCGACGGTCTCGTCGTAGCGCCGGCGGGCTTCCCGCAGTCGCCTGCGCTCCTCCTCGAGGCGGGCGATCTCGCCCTGGACGGTCGCGAGCTCGCCGGACTTCTTGGGCTGGCCCCGCTCGGTCCAGAAGCGGGCATATTGGCTCTCGATTCGGGCCCTGAGCGGTGCCAGTCGCGGTCCGCCCGCGACCATGCCGATCTCGTGCCGCAGCAAGGCCCGGAAGCGGTCGCGCTGGGCCTCGATCGCGGCCGAGGTCGCCTCCTCGCGGAAGCTCGTGCCCTGCTCGACCCAGAAGAGGGCGAGGACCCCCTGATGCTCGGGCCGTCGCTCCGCCCGTCCCTGGCGGCGGGCGAAGCGGAGGAGCTCGACCAGCCGATCCTCCGCCCGATCGCCCTGAAGGCGCCCCTCGGGGCCCGTGAGCGTACAGCTGCGGCCGAACTCTTTCTCGAGCCGGTAGCGGGCGCCGGCGAGCTCGAGCTCGACCGCGACCCGGGGCACGCCACCCGCGTAGGCGGTCATCGCTTCGCGGACCCGACCACCGACCGCGTGATGCTCGAAGAGGGCGGCTTTGAGGGCCAGAAGAACGGTGGACTTGCCCTCCTCGTTGTCGCCGCCGATCATCGTGAGGCCGGGGCCGAGGGGCCCGATCCGCCACTCCCCCGCGAGCTTGCGGAAGTCGCGGATCTCGATGGCGTGGAGCCTCACGCGCGCCCCTCCGCGCCCTCGGCGAGCCGCTTCTGCTCCTGCCAGAGCAGACGCAGCGCGAGCCGGGCCACCGCCCGGTCCTCCTCGCTCGCGCCCGTGCGCGCCCGTTCGGCGAGGGCCCGAGCGCAGGCGCCGATCGGCCCGCCGTCGTCGATCCTCTCGAGCTCGGCCGTGCTCGGCTGGAGGAGGAGAGCGTCCTCGAGGTCGAGATGGCGAACCGCCGCCGCGAGACGGGCGAACGCCGCATCGACCGCGGCCCGACCGGCGAGATCGACCGAGCCCGAAAGCACCACACGCAACACACAGCGGTCCGGCTCCGCCGGCAGCCCGCTGCGCAGACCGTCGATCCGCCCCTCGAGCTCGGCGGGCTCGAGCGGGGCGAGCTCGAG
>DAIOUO010000276.1:0-4776 GCA_036759485.1 Geminicoccaceae bacterium
GCGGCGGCCGCAACGTCGAGTTCCTCCTGGCGCTCGCCGTCACCCTCGCCGGCGACGGCATCGACGGTGCCGAGGAGGTGGCCGGCGCGATCCTCCGCCCCGACAGCCTCGCCCGGGCCCAGCGGCTCGGCATCGACGCCAAGGCGATGCTCGCCCGCAACGACGCCCACCCCTTCTTCGCGGCCCTCGGCGACCAGATCGTCACCGGGCCCACACTCACCAACGTCAACGACTTCCGCGCCATCCTCGTGGCCGAGGCTGCCGGCGAGCCGGCGGGTGCGGCTTGGCCAGCGTGAGCTTCACCACCCACCTCGCCCGTCTCGTCCCGACCCCGACCGTCGAGGCGGCGGGGGCGACCGTGCGCGAGGTGCTCGACGCGATCTTCGCCGAGAGCCCGCGGCTGCGCTCCTACCTCCTGGACGAGCAGGGCCGGCTCAGGAAGCACGTGGGGATCTGGGTCGATGCGGTGCCGGTGCGCGACCGGGTCCGCCTCGACGACCCCGTGCAGCCGACCAGCCGGCTGCACGTCCTCCAGCTCCTCTCGGGAGGCTGAGCCGATGCCCGACCTCTTGGTCGCCACCCGCAAAGGCCTCGTCCGGATCGACGGCAGCGGCCGGATCGTCGGTCCGCCCGCCTTCCTGGGCGATCCGGTGAGCGCGGTCCTCGCCGATCCGCGCGACGGCACCGTCTACGCTGCCTTGCGGCTCGGCCATTTCGGGGTCAAGCTGCACCGCTCGGACGACGGTGGGGCGAGCTGGATCGAGATCGCCGCCCCGGCCTTTCCGAAGGCCGAGGATCCGGCCGAGGCACCCGCCGTCGACATGGTCTGGACCCTCGAGGCCGGCGGGCCGGACGAGCCCGGCCGGATCTGGGCCGGCACCCTGCCGGCCGCCCTCTTCGCGAGCGAGGATCGCGGCTCGAGCTGGCGGCTCGTCGATTCCTTGTGGAACCGGCCCGAGCGCGCGGGCTGGACGGGCGGCGGCTACGACCTGCCGGGCCTGCATTCGATCCTGGTCGATCCACGCGATGCCCGCCGCCTCACGGTCGCGATCTCCACGGGCGGGATCTGGCGGAGCGATGACGGCGGCGCCTCCTGGTGGCTCGCGGGTCGGGGGCTGCGCCAGGACCACGTTCTGCCCGAGCGAACCTTCGATCCGAACTTCCAGGATCCGCATCGGCTCGCGGGCTGCGCCGCCGCACCCGATGTCGTCTGGTGTCAGCACCACAACGGCATCTTCCGCTCGACGGACGGCGGCGAGCACTTCACCGAGCTCGAGGGCGTGCGGCCCTCGGCTTTCGGCTTCGCGGTCGCCGCCCATCCGAAGGACCCGCGCACCGCCTGGTTCGTCCCGGCGGTGCGGGACGAACGTCGCGTGCCGGTCGACGGCCGCCTCGTCGTCACTCGCACCCGCGACGGCGGCGCGCGCTTCGAGGCCCTGGCCCGAGGGCTCCCCGAACGCGACTGCTTCGACCTCGTCTACCGCCACGGCCTCGAGGTCGACGGCTCGGGCGAGCATCTCGCCATGGGCTCGACCACGGGCCATCTCTGGGCCAGCGACGACGGCGGCGGGAGCTGGCGGCTCCTGGCCGGCAACCTGGCGCCGATCGCCGCGGTGCGTCGCCTGCCAGCCTGAAGCGGAGGCCGATCGATGACCGGCATCGCCCTGCCCGCCCCCGATCCGCGCATCCTCGCCCGCAAAACCGCGATCGTCGCCGAACTCCGCCGGCTGGTCGTCGACCCCGAGGCCGTGATCGACGACCCGATCGAGCTCGTTCCCTACGAGACCGACGCGTTCACCGCCTATCGCCGGCTGCCGCTCGCCGTGGTGTTGCCTTCGACCACCGCGGAAGTGAGCGCGGTGCTCGCCTTTTGCGCCCGCGAGGGCGTGCCCGTGGTGCCGCGCGGCGCCGGCACCTCGCTCTCGGGCGGCGCCATCCCGCAGGAGGACGCGGTGGTGGTGGGCGTCGCCCGCATGAACCGGGTGCTGGCGATCGATCCCGCCGACCGGACCGCCCGCGTCCAGGCCGGCATCACCAACCTCGCGATCAGCGAGGCCGTCGCCGAGCACGGTTTCTTCTACGCGCCCGACCCTTCCTCCCAGCTCGCCTGTACGCTCGCCGGCAACATCGCCATGAATTCGGGCGGCGCTCACTGCCTCAAATACGGTGTGACCACCAACAACCTCCTGGGCGTCACCCTGGTCCTGGTCGACGGAACGGTGGTCGAGCTCGGCGGCGAGGCGCTCGATTCCCCGGGCTACGATCTGGTGGGACTGGTCTGCGGCAGCGAGGGCCAGCTCGGGATCGTGACCGAGGCGGTCGTGCGCATTCTCCCCAAGCCCGAGGGTGCTCGGCCGGTCCTCCTCGCCTTCCCCTCCTCGGAGGCCGCCGGGGCCTGTGTGGCCGACATCATCGGCGCCGGCATCGTGCCGGTCGCGATCGAGTTCATGGACAATCCGGCGATCCGGATCTGCGAGGCCTTCGCCAAGGCCGGCTATCCGACCGAGGCCGCGGCCATGCTGATCGTCGAGGTCGAGGGCTCGGACGCCGAGATCGACGCCGAACTCGCCCGGATCGTAGCGATCGCCCGCCGCCACGGCGTCACCACGATCAAGGAGAGCCGCTCGGCGACCGAGACGGCGCAGATCTGGAAAGGCAGGAAGTCGGCCTTCGGCGCCACCGGTCGGATCGCCGACTATATCTGCATGGACGGCACCATCCCGACCGGCCGCCTGCCCGAGGTGCTGCGCCGGATGGACGAGATCGTGCGCAGCTACGGCCTTCGGGTCGCCAACGTCTTCCATGCGGGTGACGGCAACCTGCACCCCCTCGTCCTCTACGACGTCAACGACCCCGACCAGGCGGCTCGGGCCGAGGCCTGCGGCAACGACATCCTCAAGCTCTGTGTCGAGGTGGGCGGCTGCCTCACCGGCGAGCACGGCGTCGGTATCGAGAAGCGCGATCTCATGCGCCACCAGTTCACCGATGCCGAGCTCGCCCAGCAGATGCGCGTGCGCGCGGTCTTCGATCCGAGCTGGATCCTCAACCCCGCCAAGGTTTTCCCGCTCGAGGGCCGGATCGCCGGATGAAGCTCGAGCCCGGCAGCGAAGAGGCGGCCGCTGAGGCCGTCCGCCGCCTGGCGGCGGAGGGCACGCCGGTTCGCCTCGAAGGCGGTGGCACCCGGCAGGCGATCGGCCGGCCGATCCAGACCGCGGCGACCCTCTCGAGCCGCGGCCTCAGGGGCCTCACGCTCTACGAGCCGGCCGAAATGGTGGTGGCCGCGCGTGCGGGCACGCCCCTGGCCGAGCTCGAGGCGGCCTTGGCCGCGAAGGGCCAGATGCTGCCCTTCGAACCCATGGACCACCGGCCACTTCTCGGCAGCAGGGGCGAGCCCACGGTCGGCGGGATGGTCGCCGGCAACCATTCCGGCCCGCGGCGGATCAAGGCCGGGGCCTGCCGCGACAGTCTGATCGGCCTGCGCTTCGTCAACGGCCGGGGCGAGCTCCTGCGCTCCGGCGGTCGCGTCATGAAGAACGTCACGGGGCTCGACCTCGTGAAGCTCTTGTGCGGCTCCTGGGGCACCCTCGCCTTCCTGACCGAGGCCACCTTCAAGGTCCTGCCCCGGCCCGAGGCCGAGCTCACCCTCCTCTTCGAAGGCCTCGCCGAACCCGAGGCCGTGGCCCTCCTCTGCGCCGCCATGGGCACTCCCTTCGAGCCGAGCGGGGCCGCGCATCTGCCGGCCGGCGTCGGTGCCGCGCGCGCCCGCACCGTCCTCCGCCTCGAGGGCTTCACCCGATCGATCCACTATCGCGCCGATCGGCTCGCCGCGTGCTTGCGCGAGCACGGGCCGGCGGAGCGCATCGAGGGTGCGGAGAGCGCCGCGCTCTGGCGGTCGGTGCGCGACGTGCTGGCCTTGGTCGAGCCGCGCGAGCGGGCGGTCTGGCGGCTCTCCCTGCCGCCCGCGCGCGGCGCCGAGGCGGTGGCGGCGATCCGGGCGGAGCGCCCGTGCGAGGTCCTGTACGACTGGTCGGGCGGCCTCGTCTGGCTCGCCACGGCCGAGGAGGAGGATGCAGGCTGTGCCACGATCCGCGCCGTCTGCGAGCGGCTCGGTGGCCATGCGACCCTCGTGCGCGGCTCCCTCGACCTGCGCGCCCGGATCGAGCCCTTCCACCCGACCGCCGAGCGGGTGCGCCGCCTCGAGGCCGGCATCGAGGACGCCTTCGACCCGCTCGGCCTGTTCAACCCCGGTCTGTTGCGTGCGGGGCGCTGAGCCGTGAAGACGAGCTTCCGTCCCGAACAGCTGCGGGACCCGAAGATCGCAGCTTCGGAGAAGATCATCCGGACCTGCGTGCATTGCGGGTTCTGCACCGCCACCTGCCCGACCTATGTACTGCTGGGCGACGAGCTCGATTCCCCGCGCGGGCGCATCTACCTCATCAAGCAGATGCTGGAGGAGGGCCGGCCGGCCGACGAGCGGACCGTCCGCCACGTCGACCGCTGCCTCTCCTGCCTCTCCTGCATGACGACCTGCCCCTCGGGCGTGCACTACATGCACCTGGTCGACCACGCCCGGGCGCATATCGAGGCGACCTGGCGGCGGCCGCTACCCGATCGGCTCCTGCGCACGGTGCTGGCGAGCGTCCTGCCGCGGCCGGGCGCCTTCCGAACGGCCCTCCTCGCCGCCGCCCTCGCCCGCCCCTTCCGCCGTCTGCTGCCCGGGAGCGGCCCGCTCGGTCGGCTGCGCGCGATGCTCGAGCTCGCCCCGCCGACCGGCCC
>DAIOUO010000277.1:0-4774 GCA_036759485.1 Geminicoccaceae bacterium
GGCCACCGCGGGGGAAGGGGAGGCGGTCGACCTCCTGGTCCTCGGCAGCGGCGCGGCCGGGCTCACGGCCGCCCTCTTCGCCGCGCTCGAGGGCGCGCGCGTCCTCGTCCTCGAACATCGCGACCGGTTCGGTGGAACGAGCGCCCGCTCTTCGGGCACGCTCTGGATCCCGGGCAACCACCATCTGGGCGCCGCCGCGGCCGAAGATCGGGCCGAGGCACGGCGTTATCTCGAGGCCCTCGCGGGCCCTCGGGCCGATGCCGAGCTCCTCGAGACGTTCCTCGAAGAGGGGCCGCGGTTGCTGGCCGAACTGGAGGCGCGCTGCGGTCTCGCCTTCCGCCCCTACCCGCTCGCGCCCGACTACCGTCAGGATCTGCCGGGTGCGGCGCTGCGCGGCCGGGCCCTCGAGCCGCCGATCTTCGATGGCAGGCGGCTCGGCGCCCGCTTCGCCGCGCTCGAGCCGCCGCTTTCCGAGCTCCTTCTGTCGGGCGGGACGATGGTCACGCGTGCGGAGGCGCTACGTCTGTTGCGCGCCCATCGCCGGCCGGCCGATGCCGCCTTCGCGGCCGGCCTGTTCCTGCGCACGCTCGCCGATCGGGTCGCCGGCCGGCCGCGCGGCAGCCGCCTCGTCATGGGCAACGCCCTCGTCGCCCGGCTCGCCCACGAGCTCCTCGTCCGCGGCGGTGGGCTCCGGCTCGGCCTCGAGCCGCTCCGCCTCCTGCGCGCGGGCGAGCGGGTCGTGGGCGTCGAGCTGCGCGACGAGACGGGCCGAGCGCAGGCGATCGGGGCCCGATACGGCGTGGTGCTCGCGGGTGGCGGCTTCGCGGCGAGCGCCGAATGGCGCGCGCGCTTTCTTCCCTCACCGGTGCCGGAAGCGACGCCGGCCGCCGACGGGGCCGACGGCTCGACGCTGGCACTCGCGCTCGAGGCGGGGGCGGCGCTCGCCCCGGTCTCGAGCGAGCATGCGCTCTGGTTCCCGTCCTCGCTGGTGCCGCGGCCGGACGGCAGCTCGGGCGTCTTTCCGCACATCGTGCTCGACCGGCCGAAGCCGGGGGTGATCGCGGTCGATGCCAGGGGCCGGCGGTTCGTGAACGAGGCCTGCTCCTACCACGAGTTCGTGCGGGCCGCGTATCGTCGCCATCGCGAGGTCCCGGCGATCCCGGCCCGGCTGGTCTGCGACCGGCGGGCGCTCTGGTGCTACGGGCTCGGAGCGGTGAGGCCGCACGATCCGCTTCCGGGCCGGTGGGTCCGCCGCGGCTATCTGCGGCGTGCCGCGACCCTCGAGGCGCTCGCCCGGGCGATCGGCGTCGATCCCGATGGGCTCTCGGACACGGTCGCGCGGGTCAACGCCTTCGCCGCGAGCGGCCGCGATCTCGACTTCGGGCGCGGCGAGAGCGCCTACGATCGCGCCCACGGCGACCCCGAGCATCGACCCAATCCCTGCCTCGGGCCGATCCGCGAGCCGCCCTTCTACGCCGTCGAGGTCTGGCCGACCCCGCTTTCGACCTGTCTCGGCCTGCGGATCGACCGGCGCGCACGCGTACTCGACGCCCGGGGCCGGCCGATCGACGGGCTCTGGGCCTGCGGCGCCGACGCGCAGCACCTGTTCGCGGGCGAATATCCGGGCCCCGGTGCCCAGCTCGGTCCCGCCATGACCTTCGCCCGGCTCGCGGCCCGGGACGCGCTCGCCCGCGCGGCCGACGAGCCGCCCGCGGCACGGAGAGAGGAGAGGGGGGAATGAAGCGGACGGGGGGCGAGATCATCGCCGAGTTCCTGGTGCGCGAGGGGATCACGCACGTCTTCGGCCTCTGTGGCCACGGCAATGTCGGGATGCTCGATGCGCTCTGGGCGGTGCGCGACAAGGTCCGGCTGGTCTCGCCGCGGCACGAGCAGACCGCGGCGCACATGGCCGACGGCTTCTTCCGGGTCAGCCACCGGCCGGCCGCGACCCTCACCTCGACCGGCCCCGGCTCCTGCAACCTCGTGATGGGGCTCGCGGTCGCTCAGACCGACTCTTCGGCCGTGCTCGCGCTCACCGCGGACGTCCCGACCGCGCAGTTCGACCGCGGGCCCTTCCAGGAGATCAACCTCCACCACCACGCCGACTTCGTGAACGTGCTGAGGCCCGTGGTGAAGCGCAGCTTCCAGCCGCAGCGCCCCGAGATGCTGCCGCGGGTGCTGCGCCAGGCCGCCCAGATCATGAAGAGCGGCCGGCCCGGACCGGTCAATGTCGACATTCCCTACGATCTCTTCGTCGAGACCACCGAGGCGCCGGACGCGCCCGCCAGCGAGCCGTTCGGCAGCCGCCGGCCCGGTGCCGCACCCGAGGACGTGGCGCGGGCGGTCGATCTCCTGCTCGCCGCCGAGCGGCCGGTCGTCTTCATCGGCCACGGGGTGGCGCTCTCGGAAGCGGAAGCGGAACTCGGCCGGCTCGTCCGCCGGCTCTCCCTGCCCGTCGCGAGTTCGCCCAACGGCATGGGCTGCCTCGACATGCGCGATCCGCTCTCGCTCGGCTTCATCGGCCGCAACGGCGCCTATCCCGCGAACGAGGCCGGCCGGCGGGCCGATCTCTTGTTGGCCCTCGGGGCGCGCTTCGACGACCGCTCGGCATCGTCCTGGATCCCGGGCTATTCCTGGAACATTCCGCCCACCCGGCTGATCCAGGTCGATCTCGACCATGCCGAGCTCGGCCGCAACTATCCGACCGAGCTCGCGATCTGTGCGGATGTGCGCACCTTCCTGCGCCAGGTCCTGGCCGAGCTCGATGCGCGGGGCATCGGGACGGAACCCCGGCTCCGCCCCTGGCTCGCCCGGATCGAGGGCTGGCGGCGCGAATGGGAGGCGTTCGTGCGGCCGGGCTTCGAGACCCATGCGAGCCCGATCCGCCCCGAGCGGATCGTCGCCGACTGTCGCAAGGTGCTGCCCGACGACGCCGTCGTTTCGCTCGATTCGGGGATCCACCACAACTGGTTCATGCAGTTCTGGGAAGCCCGCCGGCCGCGGACCATGCTCAACACCTGGGGCTTCTCGGGGATGGGCTTCGGGCCGAGCGCGATCTTGGGAGCGAAGCTCGCGGCGCCGGACCGGGTCTGCGTCTCGGTTTGCGGCGACGGCGGTTTCAGCATGGTGCCGCATGTCCTCTGCACCGCGGTCGAACACGAGATCCCCGTCGTTTGGGTAGTGTGGAACAATTTCGCTTGGGCCGCGATCCGCGATCTGCAGTACGCCTATTTCGGCGGTCGCGAGATCGGCACGGCCTTCCGGCGCGGCGCCAACAACGAGCCCTACAACCCCGACTTCGCCGCCTGGGCGCGGGCGGCGGGCGTCGACGGCTTCACCGTCACCCGCTCGGAAGACTTCGCCGAAGTGCTGGCGGCGGCCGTGGCGAGCGGTCGGCCGACGCTGATCGACGTCCATGTGGACGCCGAGATCCGGCCGCCCGGCACGGGTGCTTGGCAGCTGCCGCCGATTCCGCCCAAAGAGCCGGTCTTCGGCCGTCGCTTCCGCCCCGGCATCGACCCCGAGGGCTGAGGCCGGACAACGAGCAGCGAAGGAGGCGCATCGTGCTGCGCATCGGTAGAGCGGTGATCCGCAACATCGCCGAGGAGCCCTGGCAGGAGTTCCCGGGCCATCACGGGGGCGCGCTCTCCAAGGCCCTCGTGCGACCGGAGACCGTGGGCTCCGGTCGGATCGACTACCGGATCTCGAGCTACCGGCCGATGGCCCGGGTCGAGCCGCACGCGCACCGGGTCCAGGAGCAGGTCTACCACGTGCTCGAGGGCGAGGGGCTCCTCGAGATCGAGGGCGAACGGGTGGTGGTCCGTCGCCACGACGTGATCTGGCTGCCGCCCGGCGTGCGGCACGGGATCGAGAACACGGGGCTCGGCGACCTCGTGTTCCTGGTCGTCACGAGCCCGGTCGACGACGAGGAGCCGCGGTGAGCCGGGCCGCGGCCGCGGTGCGTGGCGGGACGGGCCCTGGGGCGGAGGCTGATCGGGCGGCGGAGCGCGGGGCGATCCGCTCGCTCGAGCGGGCGGCCGCCCTCCTCGAGGCGGCGGCGCGCCGGCCCGAGGGCATCGCCCTCGGCGAGCTGGCCGCGGCAACCGGGCTGCACACGAGCACGGCCTTCCACCTCGCCCGCACGCTCCTCGGCCTCGGCTATCTCGACCAGGACCCGCGCAGCCGGCTCTACCGGATCGGCTCGCGCATCTTCGTGCTGGCCGCGGCCGCCCTCGACGAGGCGCGGCTCGTGGCGGCCGGTGGGCCGATCCTCGAGCGGCTCGCCCGCGAGACCGGCGCGAGCGCCCATCTCGCGGTCCGGAGCCGGGCGGAGATCGTGGTGATCGCCCGTGCCCGAGCACCGGGCCTCTTGCAGCTCGAGGAGCGGCCGGGCGGCACCCGACCGGCGCACGCGACCGCGATCGGCAAGCTCCTGCTCGCGGCCCTGCCCGAGGAGGAGCGGGTGCGGCTCGTGGCGCGCCTGCCGCTCGCGCCGCTCACCCCCGCCACGATCACCGATCGCGACCGGTTGCTCGAGGAGCTCGCCGGCGTGGCAGCGCGGGGCGTGGCCTTCGATCGGGGCGAGCTCGATCCCGAGATTCGCTGCGCCGCCGTTGCGGTGCACGACTTCGCGGGCCGCTGCGTCGCCGCCCTGGGCCTCTCGGGACCGGCCTTCCGGCTCGACGAGGCGGCGCTCGAGGCGCTCGTCGAACCCTTGCGGGCGGCCGCCCGCGAGCTCTCGACGGCACTCGGTCACTCGGCGGCGAGGCGCGGG
>DAIOUO010000278.1:0-4772 GCA_036759485.1 Geminicoccaceae bacterium
CATCCCGGCGTGACGGCGCTGCTCGTCGACCTGCGTGGCAAGGTCTTCCGCCCGGTCGGCGCCGCTCCGGCGCGCCGGGCGCTCGGTACCGTCCGCTTCACCGTCCGCGCCGGCGAGCGGGTGGCGATCGTCGGCCCCTCGGGCTGCGGCAAGACCACGCTGCTCAACATCGTGGCCGGCCTCGACGAGGAGTTCGAGGGCCGCATTCGGCGCCCCGCTCCGCCGATCGGCTACGTCTTCCAGGAGCCGCGCCTTTTGCCCTGGCGGACGGTCGCCGACAATCTCCGCTTCGTGCTCGGTCCCGTCCCGGACGCCGAGGCGCGGATCGCGAGAGCCCTCGCCGAGGTCGAGCTGCCGGACGCGGCCCCGGTCTACGCCTCGCGCCTGTCGCTCGGCATGGCCCGTAGGGTCGCCCTCGCCCGCGCGATCGTCGTCCGCCCGAGCCTCGTGCTGCTCGACGAGCCCTTCGTCTCGCTCGACCAGCCGACCAGCGAGCGGCTGCGCCTGTTGGTCCTCGACCTTCTGGAGCGGCACGGCATCACCGCCCTCCTCGTCACCCACGATCTGCGCGAGGCGACGATGCTGGCCGAGCGGATCCTGGTCTTGAGCGCGGCACCCGGTCGGCTCCTGGGCGAGATCCCGGTGACCCTGGACGCCGCGGCGCGACGCGATCCGGCTGCGGTCGAGGCGGAGCAGGCGCGGCTGCGGGCCGCCGCCGGCGCGCTCGCGAACGAGCCCGCGGAGATATCGGGATGAGCCCGCCGCCGGCCCTCCGCGTCCGGGAGGTGTCCTTCGCCTACGCCAAGGGCACCAAGGCGCTCGACCGGGTCTCCTTCACCGTGCCGCAGGCGAGCTTCACGGGCCTGTTGGGTCCCAACGGCGCCGGCAAGACCACGCTCATGGCGCTCGTCACCCGGCTCTTCTCCGGCACCGGCTCGATCGAGGTCGGGGGGCGCGATCTGGCGCGCGATCCGTGTGGCGCGCTCGCCACCATGGGCGTGGTGTTCCAGCGCCCCACACTCGATCTCGATCTGACCGTCGAGCGCAACCTGCGCTACGCCGCGGCGCTCTACGGGCTCGCCGGCGCCGAGGCGGAGGCACGGATTTCCGCGGTGCTCGAGCGGCTCGGCGTGGCCGACCGTCGGCGCGCGCCGGTGCGTACCCTCTCGGGCGGCCTGCGGCGTCGGGTCGAGCTCGCCCGCGCGCTCCTGCACGGGCCGAGCCTGTTGATCCTCGACGAGCCGACCGTCGGCCTCGACATCGACAGCCGCCGGGCGCTCGTCGACCATGTCCACGCACTCTGCCGGGAGGGCAACCTCGCCGCGCTCTGGACCACACATCTGGTCGACGAGCTCGGAAGCGAGGATCGGGTCGTGGTGCTCGACCGCGGTCGGGTGGTGGCCGAGGGCACGGTCGCCGAGGTGGCCCGGGCGGCCGGCGCCTCGACCCTGGCCCAGGCCTATCACCGGCTCACCGGCCGGCAGGTGGTCTCCGCATGAACCTGCGCCACGCCCGCCGCGCCTTCACGGGCATCCTCTTGCGCGAACTGCTGCGATTCTTCGGCCAGCGCGAGCGGCTGCTCGCCGCGCTCGTGCGGCCTTTGATCTGGCTCTTCGTGTTCGCCGCCGGCTTTAGGACCATTCTCGGCGTCTCGATCCAGCCGCCTTACGAGACCTACGTCCTCTACGAGGTCTACATCGCCCCCGGCCTGTGCGGCATGATCCTCCTCTTCAGCACCATGCAGGGTGCCCTCGCCATGGTCTACGACCAGGAGATGGGCTCGATGCGGGTGCTGCTCGTGAGCCCCTTGCCGCGCTGGTATCTCCTCGCCTGCAAGCTCGTGGCGATCGTCCTCGTGGCCTGCCTCCAGGTCTACGTGTTCCTGGCGATCGCTCGCTTCTGGGACGTCGATCCCCCGCTCTGGGGCTATCTCGCCGCCCTGCCGGCTTTCTTCGCCGCCGGCCTCATGCTCGGAGCACTCGGCCTCCTGCTCTCCTCGCTCATCCAGCAGCTCGAGAGCTTCGCCGGTGTGATGAACTTCGTCATCTTCCCCATGTTCTTCGCGAGCTCGGCCCTGTACCCGCTCTGGCGGATGCGGGAATCGAGCGAGCTCCTCTACCAGATCTGCGCCTTCAACCCCTTCACCCACGCGGTGGAACTGATCCGGTTCGCGCTCTACCTCCAGATCGCCTGGACCGAGCTCGCCTGGACTCTGGGCTGGACCGTTCTGTTCCTCGCGACCGCACTCTGGGGCTACAGCCCGGTCAAGGGCTTCCTCGCTCGCACCGGCAAGGGCGAGTGAACCGCCCCACCGCTCGCGCCCGCCGCCGGCACGACCGCCGCGGCACCCGGGGTCGCCCGGGCCCGTGCGACCGGTAGGCAGGGCCGGTCGCCGAAGCTGCAGAACACGCAGCACTCGCCCGGCTTCGGCCCGAGGCGCCCTCCGCAGGCCGGGCGTTCCTCGGCCGTTCGAAGAGTCCGAGGGAGGCGTCCTCCCGATCTCACGCACCCGAGGGGCCGAGCGGCGACTGCCTGGTCGCGCAGAACGCATCGTGCGCCGCCCGGGTCGCTTCGAGCAGCGCCGCGTGCAGCGCCGGTGGGGCGGCGAGCAGCCCGTCGTGGTGCGGGTCGGGGCGGTTCAGGGCGATCGGCGCCCCGCTCGCGTCGCTCAGGGTCGCACCCGCTTCTTCGAGCAGCAACAGGGCCGCCGCGATGTCCCAATCGTTGGTTCGCCGCCAGGTGAGGTAGGCGTCGAACCGGCCGGCCGCGACGAGGGCCAGTTTGTAGGCCAGGGAACCGAGCGTCACGAGCTCGACTTGCGGCAGGAGCGCCTGGAAATTGCGCCTTCGGCTCTCGAAGCGCGAGGCGCAGATCCGAGCACCTTCGAGCTCGGTCGCGGCACTCGCCCGCAAGGGACGGCCGGCGAGCCGGGCACCGCGGCCGAGCACCGCCTCGAACAGCTCCTCGCGCGCCGGGTTGTAGACGAAGCCCAGGACCGGCCGACATTCGACGAGGAGCGCCACGCTGATCGCGAACTCCGGCACGCCCTCGGCGAAGGAGCGGGTCCCGTCGATCGGATCGACCACCCAGACCCGCCGCCGCTCGAGCCTGTGCCGGTCGTCGACCGTCTCTTCCGAGAGCCAGCCGTCCTCGGCACGGGTGCGCCGCAGCGTGGCGTGCAGGTAGCGATCGATCGCGAGATCGGCCTCGGTGACGATCTGCCCCGGGCCCTTCTCCCAGCGCTCGTGTGCCTTGCCGAAGAAGCGCAGTGCGATCCGCCCGGCTTCGAGCACCGCGTCGCGCACTCGGTCGACCTCGGCCTCCTCGGGGCGCACCGGCCTGTACTCACCGCCAGATCGGCCGGCCCGAGCCGGGCAGGCCGTACTCGGCCCAACGCCGGCTCACGAGTTCGACGATTTCCTGCTCCATCCGGATCTTGGTCCCCCACTCGCGGCTCGTCTCGCCGGGCCATTTGTCGGTCGCGTCGATGCCGAGCTTCGAGCCCAGGCCCGAGACCGGCGAGGCGAAGTCGAGATAGTCGATCGGCGTGTTCTCCATGACGACCATGTCCCGCGCCGGATCGACCCGGGTCGACAGCGCCCAGACGACGTCCTTCCAATCCCGCACGTCGATGTCGTCGTCGGTCACGATCACGAACTTGGTGTACGTGAACTGGCGCAGGTAGGACCACACCCCCATCATCACCCGCTTGGCGTGCCCGGGATAGGCCTTCTTGATGGAGACGCAGGCGATCCGATAGGAGCAGGCCTCGGGGATCAACCAGAAATCGACGATCTCGGGGAACTGTTGCTGGAGAAGCGGCACGAACACGTCGTTCAAGGCCTCGCCCAACACCGAAGGCTCGTCCGGCGGCCTGCCGGTGAAGGTCGAGAGGTAGATGGGATCGCGCCGCATCGTGATCGCCGAGATCGTGAAGACAGGAAACTTCTCGACCGAATTGTAGTACCCGGTGTGGTCGCCGTAGGGACCCTCGTCGGCGTATTCGTCGAGGCTGACGTGGCCCTCGAGGACGATCTCGGCCGTGGCCGGGACCTTGAGCGGCACCGAAACGCAATCCACGAGCTCGACCCGCTTGCCGCGCAGGAGGCCTGCGAACTGGTATTCCGAGAGCGTGTCCGGCACCGGGGTGACGGCCGCCAGGATCACCCCCGGATCGGCCCCGATCACCGCGGCGGCGGGGAAGGGCTCTTTGCGCGCGGCCTTCCAGCGCCGGTGGTGCTGGGCACCGCCACGGTGGGCGAGCCAGCGCATGATCGTCCGGTCGCGGCCCAGCACCTGCATCCGGTAGATGCCGAGGTTGAACTTGTCCTCGCGCCCGTCGCCGGGACCCTTGGTCACGACGAGCGGCCAGGTGATCAAGGGTGCCGGTTCGCCCGGCCAGCAGGTCTGGATCGGCAGCCGGCCGAGGTCGACCTCGCTGCCCCTGAGCACCATCTCCTGGCAGGGGGCGCGGCCCACGGTCTTGGGCTTCATCGCGAGCGCCACCTTGACGTAGGGCAGGAGCTCGAGGGCCTGGCCCATGCTCTCGGGCGGCTGCGGCTGGCGGAAGAAGGCCAGCATCCGGCCGAGCTCGCGCAACTGGTCCGGCTCGCGATCCATGCCCCAGGCGACCCGCTCGACCGTGCCGAACAGGTTCGCGAGCAGCGGCACGGTGAATCCGCGGACCCTCTCGAAGAGCACGGCCGGGCCCCGCTCGGCCAAGAGCCGGGTGTGGATCTCGGTGATCTCGAGGACGGGCGAGACCTCGGCCC
>DAIOUO010000279.1:0-4765 GCA_036759485.1 Geminicoccaceae bacterium
TTCCCCTTCCACGAGCTCGACAACGTGATCATGACGCCGCACGCGTCGGGCTGGACCGACGGCCTGTTCCGCCGCCGCGGCGGCCAGATCGCCAAGAACCTCGATGCGCTCGCTCGGGGCACCCCGCTGATCAACGTGGTCCGGGCACCGACCGCGCCCTGAGACGGCATCGAGCCTCCGCGGCCCGCGTACCGGGGCCGCACCGGGCCTCCCCCACCCCGCCGCACCGGCGTCTCTCTCCGGGGTCGCACACGCCGACCGGCACGGCGACCGCGCCCGCCCCTGCCCGTTCCGCGCCGGGCCTTCGCTCGGCCCGACCGGACCCGGAGAGACCCGGGCTCTGGCCGGCACCCTTGCCGGTACCGGCCGCCCGTGCTGGCATGCCGGCGTCGAGGGGAGCTGCCGGGATGGGTGCGCTGCACGACCGCGACTTCTACGCCTGGACGAAGGAGCAGGTGGAGCTCCTGCGCCGCGCCGGGGATTCGGGCTCGAACCTCGCGCTCGACTGGAGCGGGCTCGTCGAGGAGATCGAAGGCTTGGGCGCCACCGAGAAGCGCGAGCTCACCTCGAACCTGGCCCGGGTCCTGGAGCGTCTGGGCAAACTCGCCTGGTCGCGGGCGTCCGATCCCCGGCGGGTGTGGATGCTGAGCGTCGAAGAGCGCCGCGCACGGGCACGCGCGGTGATCGCGGACAGCCCGAGTCTGAAGCCGTCGGTCCCGGTCCGCCTGGAGACCGCATGGCAGATCGCCCTACCGCGCATCGAGCGCAGCCTGGGCGCATTGCCCGACGGCCGGCCCCTGCCCGAGACCTCTCCCTTCACGGCCGAGCAGGTCCTCGACCCCGCCTGGTACCCCGCCGCACCCGGCGGCTGAGGCCCGCGCGCCGGTCTCGACATGGCCGCTCCCCTCGATTTCGCGGGACTGCTCGCGGGCTGCTTCCTGGGCGGCGTCGCGCGCTACACCGTCTCGGGCGCGGTCGCCCGGCGGATCGGCGAGACCTTCCCCTGGGGAACGCTCCTGGTCAACACGAGCGGCGCCTTCCTCGCGGGTCTCGCTGCGGGCTCCGGCTTGCTCTCGTCGGAGAGCCTGCGCCTCGCCTTCGGCACCGGCTTTCTCGGCTGCTACACGACGGTCTCCTCTTTGGCCCTCCAGACCCTGCTCCTTCTGCGCGGCGGCGAGTACCACCGCGCGGCCGCCAACCTCCTGGGCTCGGCCCTGCTCGGCATCGCCGCCTGTGCGCTGGGGCTCGCTCTCGGCGGACTCCTCGCGTGAGCGCGCGGCGGCTGCCGCACCGGTTCGGGCTCCACCTCTGGGTCGGCGCCGGCGCCGTGCTCGGTGGGCTCGCCCGGCTCTTCGTGAGCCGCCTCTTCGCCGCGGGCCTCGGCCTTCCCGAGGAGGCGGGCACGCTCGTGGCCAACCTCACGGGCTCCTTCGCGATCGGCCTCTGGGCCGCGCTCACGGGACCCGAGGGAAGGCTGCTCGTCGGCACTCGGCAGCGTCAGCTCGTCACCACCGGGATCTGCGGCGGCTATACGACCTTCTCGCTCCTGTCGCTCGAGACCACGACCTTCCTCCGAGATGGTGCGCCCGCGACCGCCGTCGCCTATGCTGCGGCGTCGTTCCTGGGTGCGATGCTCGCGGTCTGGGCGGGCTACGGACTGGGCGAACGACTGAACCGGCCGCGGCGCCGACGGCGCGCTCCGGGGAGGACGTGATGCGCATACCCGAAGAAGCGTTGCTGTTGCGGATCTTCATCGGCGAAGACGACGAGGTCGACGGCCGGCCGCTCTACGAGGCGATCGTGCTCGCCGCCCGCGAGCGACATCTGGCGGGTGCCACGGTCCTGCGCGGGCCGCTGGGCTTCGGCCGGTCCTCGCGGCTGCACAGCGCCAAGATCCTCCGCCTGTCGGAGGACCTGCCGATCGTGATCGAGATCGTCGACGCCCCGGACAAGATCGAAACCTTTCTGCCGGTGCTCGACCGCCTGATGGGCAGCGGGCTCGTGACCCTCGAGAAGGTCCGGGTGCTGCGCTACGGCGCGCCTCCCGCCGGAACCTGAGCGTTCCGAGCCGCCGGCGCATCGAACGGGACCGGCGAGCCGAGCAGCGCCGCGACGAGCAACGTGAGGCCCGGGAGCACGACCGGTCCGAGCCCCGACGGGCAGGGGTCGCGCAGACGGTGGCGGCTCGCTCGGCGGCTCCCCCGGGTGGGCGCCGCGCAGCCGCCGGTCGACACGGCTTGCCGCCGGCCCGAACCGCCCTCGAGGGTGAAGCCTGGGGCGGCCGGCCACCGGCTTCGATCGTCGCGCGCCCCGGATGGATCGGGGGCCGCCGAAGCGGCCTCGGCGTGCCGGCGGCGCCGTTCGGCGGACCGCCCGGTCGGCCGAGGAGGAGGCCGTCGGCGCCGTCCTTCGAGACCCGAGCCGAGCCGGTCTCCAGTCCATTCGCCCGCGCGACCGCCGCCACGACCGGCGCCTCGCCCGCGTCACCACCGCGCGAGCCTCCCGGACCGGGGGAGTTCGGAGGGGCACGACCCGTCGCGTGGCCGACGCGGGCTCGCCCGGCACGGCGAGGCGCTCGGCGTCGAGCTCGCAGTCGGCCGTCGCGGCGGGCTCGGACGGGCGCCACGGGGCCCAGGCCGAGGAGGCGAAGAACCCGGCCCCTCGGGGGCCTCCGGGAACACCGGTACGATCGGCGGACCCGGCATCGCCCGAAGCCCGGCTCCACGAGGGGCGGCCGCGTGCCGACCACGCCCGACATTCTCGGCGGTTCCGCGACCGACGCCGTCGGGTGCGCTCCCGGACCGGCCGCCAGACCGCGCGCACTCGTCCGTCGGAGGGCGAGCCTCGAGCCGCCGCCCCGGCCTGGCCCGCGCAACGCGGGTACGAAGCCGAGGCTGCCGCGGTCGGTCGCGAAACGACACGGCCGCCGTGTGCCGCGAGGCGGCCGTCGCGCCGCGGATCCGGTCGATGCCGCGTCGTCTGCGCACGAAGCCGTGGGTCCCGCTGTCGACCCGATGGGGCCCGGGAACCGCCTCGAGCTGGGTGACGCCGTTCGTCCGGCCGGGCCCACCCCGCTCGCGGCGGCAGACGGGGTCCGGCTTCCCACAGCCGGGGCCGCCGGGCGCCCGCGGGGACGCGACCCGCTTACGGGGCGCCACCGCCCCGATGGCCGGGACGATCGGCCGGCGACGCCTCGCCCCCTCGCCGATCGGCGACGCGGCCGGAGCCCATCCGCGTGCTCGGGCGACCAGCCGTTCGACCGGTCCGCCCCCGGCCCGCGACGCTCCTAGAACCCGAGCGCCTTGACCTGGAGAACGTTCGGTAGCCGGCGCACCTGTTCGACCACCGCCTCCGGGATCGGTCCGTCGACCTCGACGAGCGCGATCGCGTCGCCGCCCGGCCGGTCGCGTCCGAGATGGAAGGTCGCGATGTTGATCCCCGCATCGCCCAGGGTCTTGCCGAGCGCGCCGATGAAGCCCGGCTTGTCCGAGTTGCGCACGTAGAGCATGTGCGGGCCGAGCCGCGCCTCCATCGGAATCCCGCGGATCTCGACGAGCCGCGGATCGGAATCCTGGAAGAGCGTGCCCGAAAGCGTCCGCGGCCCGCGCTCGGTCACGACCTCGAGCGTGACGAGCGTCTGGTAGCCCTCGATCCGCTCGCGCTGGCTCGTCGTCACCGCGATGTCGCGCTGCTTCGCGACCGCCGGCGCGTTCACCATGTTGACACTGTCGAGCAACGGCCGCAGCAGAGCCGCGAGGCAGACCTGGGTCAGAGGCCGCGTGTTCAAAGACGCGGCCTTGCCGGCATAGGTGATCGTGACGCCTTTGAGCCCGGTCTCGGTGAGCTGGCCCGCGAAGGAGCCGAGCTGCTCGCAGAGCTTCATGTAGGGCTTGAGCCGCGGCGCCTCCTCGGCGGTGACCGACGGCATGTTCAAGGCGTTCACGATCGCCCCGGTCGTGAGATAATCGGCGATCTGCTCGGCGATCTGGACCGCGACGTTCTCCTGCGCCTCGCGCGTCGAGGCCCCCAGATGGGGCGTGACCACGACCTGATCGAGCTCGAAGAGCGGGGATTCGCGCGCGGGCTCGACCGCGAAGACGTCGAGCGCGGCGCCGGCGATGTGGCCACGGCGGATCAGCTCGGCGAGCGCCTCTTCGTCGACGAGGCCACCCCGCGCGCAATTGACGATCCGCACACCCGGCTTGGTCCGCGAGAGACGCTCGCGGGAGAGGATGTTGCGGGTCTGCTCGGTCAACGGCGTGTGCAGCGAGACGATGTCGGCACGCGCCAGGAGCTCGTCGAGCTCGACCTTCTCGACGCCGAGCTCCTTCGCCCGCTCGGGCCCGAGGAACGGGTCGTAGGCGATCACCCGCATCTTCAGGCCCTGGGCCCGGTCGGCGACGATCGAGCCGATATTGCCGCAGCCGATGAGGCCGAGCGTCTTGCCCATGAGCTCGACGCCCACGAAGCGCGACTTCTCCCACTTGCCCGCTCGCGTCGAGCGATCCGCCGCCGGGATCTGCCGACACAGGGCGAGCATCAGCGAGATCGTGTGCTCCGCCGTGGTGACGGCGTTGCCGAACGGCGTGTTCATCACGATCACGCCCTTGGCGGTGGCCGCCTCGAGGTCGATGTTGTCGACCCCGATCCCCGCCCGGCCGACCACCTGGAGCTTCTTGGCCGC
This sequence comes from Geminicoccaceae bacterium, assembly GCA_036759485.1. Lineage (GTDB taxonomy): Bacteria > Pseudomonadota > Alphaproteobacteria > Geminicoccales > Geminicoccaceae > JANXAZ01. The sequence goes on from DAIOUO010000279.1 coordinate 4,685, forward strand.
TGCCAGGACCTCGGCGGTCACCCGAGTCGCGGAGCGCACGGCGAGCCCCTCGTAGTCGCCCACGATCTCGAGGAGCTTCTC
>DAIOUO010000280.1:0-4756 GCA_036759485.1 Geminicoccaceae bacterium
GTGCATGTAGCGTTTGCCGGGCCCCGACGGGAGGCGCTAAGAGGCGCGGGCCCGAAGCTTCGGATGGGTGGGATTGGCGCGGCATTTCCTCTTCGCCGGGCTCGGCGAGCGGCTGAGCGAGGGCGGCCTGCCCGAACGCGTCCTCTGGGCGGTGGAGGGCGGGCTCGCGGGCGGCCTCTGGCGGCTGTTCGCATCGCTGCCGGTCGAACGGGCCTCCGCTCTCGGCGCCGAGCTCGGCCGCCGCCTCGGGCCGAGGCTCAAGAAGCATCGCCACGTGCTCGCCAACCTCGCGGTCGCACTCGGGGAGCGATCGGCCGAGGAGCGGGCGGCGATCGCCCGCGAGAGCTGGGCCAACGCGTTTCGGATGCTCGCCGAGCTGCCGCATCTGGCCGATCTCGTGGCCGGCCGCAGCGGTGCGATCGAGGTGGTCGACCCACACGGGGTGGCATCCGCGTTGCGCGGCCGGCCGGCGCTCTTCCTCACCGCCCATCTCGGCAACTGGAACCTCACGCCGGTGGCGGCGATCCGTGCCGGGATCGTGCCGACGGTGATCTTCCGGGCGCAGACCAACCCGCGGATCGAGGCGCTGTTCGCCCGCGCCCGCGCGGGCCTGCCCTGGCGGAGCCTCGAGGTCGGCGAGGCGGCCCGCGGCATGATCCGCGAGCTCGAGGCCGGCCGGGCGGTGGGGCTCTTGCCGGACCAGCGCTTCGAGGGGGGCGAGCTCGTACCCTTCTTCGGCCGGCCCGCACCCACGCCCGTGGCACCCGCACGGATCGCCGTGCGGATGGGGCTGCCCTTCGTGGCTGCCCGGGTGGTCCGGCTCGAGGGCTGCCGCTTCGAGATCCGGGTCGAACCACCGCTCGAGCCCGATCCGACGATTCGCGACTCGAGGGAGCGGGCCTTGGCGCTCACCGCGGCCCTCAATCGGGTGTTCGAGGGCTGGATCCGCGAGCGGCCCGAGCAGTGGCTGTGCGCCAAGCGGCGCTGGCCGCGCGATGGCGCGAAGGCGGCGGAGCCGGCCGCGGCATGAGCGGTCGCCCCGGGATCGACCGGCCGCCCCGGACCTGGCTCATGCTCGGCCACAGGGTCGGCGACAACGGCCAGATCCTGGCCTTGGCCGAGGGGCTGGGCTGGCCCTTCGAGGTGAAGCACCTGGTCTACCGGAGGACCGAGCTCGTGACGAACCTCCTCGCGGGCCCCACCCTCATGGGTCTCGTCGAGGAGCGCTCGAGCCCGCTCGAGCCGCCCTGGCCCGAGCTCGTGATCTCGGCCGGAAGGCGCAACGAGCCGCTCGTGCGCTGGAACCAGCGCGAGGCCGGCGGCCCGGGCAAGGTCCGCCTCGTTCATGTCGGCCGGCCCTGGGCGCGCCACGAGTGTTTCGATCTGATCGTCACGACCCCGCAGTATCGGCTGCCGGAGAAACCCAACATCCTTCACAACGAGGCGCCGTTGCACCGGGTCACGGCGGCCCGGCTGGCCGAGGCGCGGGCCCGCTTCGCCGGCCGTTTCGAGCATCTGCCGCGGCCGCGGATCGCGGTGATCGTGGGCGGTCACGCCGGCCCCTACAGCATGGACCGCGAGAACGGGGCGGTGCTCGGCTGGTACGCGGCCCGGCGGGCGCGCGAGGCGGGCGGCTCGCTGCTCGTGACCTCGAGCGCGCGCACACCCGCGCCCGCGATCGACGCGCTCGAGGCCGAGCTCGACGTGCCGGCCTTCCTCTACCGCTTCCGCCGCGACGACCCCGACAACCCCTATCTCGGGATCCTGGCCTTCGCCGACGAGCTGATCGTCACCTGCGATTCGATGTCGATGCTCGCCGAAGCGATCGCCACCGGCAAGCCGGTCTTCATCTTCGACCTCGCGCGCGGCGAGGGCTCGCATCGGCCGCCGGTGCCGCCCTCGGTGCGCCGGCGCACGCTCTTCGAGCGGCTCGCCGACATCCGCCTGCAGCCGATCGCCTACCGGCTCGGCATGCTCGTGGGCCCCAAGCGGCTCACCCGCGACGTCGGCATCGTCCACCGCCGCCAGGTGGAAGCCGGGCGGGCCGCCTGGCTCGGCGAGCCCGTGCCCGAGCGGCGGGTGCCGGTCGAGCCCTTGCGCGACCTCGAGCGGGCGGTGGCAGCGGTCCGCAGACTGTTCGCGCCGGACTATGTCCCGCGCACGAGCGTGCCGCAGGCGGGCTCGCTCGGCAGCGAGCTGCTCGCCCGGCTGTTCCAGTGAGCCGGCCGGTCCCGGACGGCCCGGCCCTTGCGATCGACTCCGCGCGTCCGACGAGCCCTGCGCCCTCGGCGACTTGACCCGGCGCGGCCGGCGACCGACCTTGGCTCCGGAAGGTGCCGTCTTGAGCCCGAGCCCCGCGATCCCCGAGCGTCCCGCCCGGATCCCTCTGCCGGAGCCCTTGGGCACGATCCGGCCGGTGCGGGTCGAGCAGCGGCATTGGCATCGGATCGGGCGGGCCGAGGGCGAGCTCGTGATCGGCTACGACGCCGAGGAGCGGCCGGTCCGGATCGAGTATCACTGGGTCCGTTTCCTGAGCCGGGCCGACCCGGCGCTCGCCGACGTCTACACGGCCGAGCTCTGGGCCCGCCGCCCGGACGGCGACTGGCTCTACATCGTGCGACCCGGGCTCGACCGTTTCGCCACCGTGGCGCATCGCGACCTGGCGCCACACCTCGCCCGTCACCTCGGCATCGACCTGGGCGATTGAGCCGGGCGATCGATCGGAGACCCGCCATGTGGCCGAGCCGCAAACAGCTGACCCTCCCGCGCCCGAGCGAAGCGCTGCCGGGCCGCGCCGAGCGGCCCTTCCCGCTTTCGGGCCGCCACGCGGTCAACGGCCGCTCGATCTTTCCTCCGTTCCCCGAGGGGCTCGCCCGGATCCAGCTCGGCATGGGTTGCTTCTGGGGGGCGGAGCGGCTGCTCTGGCAGCTCTCGGGTGTGTGGGTCACGGCCGTCGGCTATGCGGGCGGGCACACGCCGAACCCGACCTACGAAGAGGTCTGCAGCGGCCGGACCGGCCACGCCGAGGTCGTCCTCGTGGTCTACGATCCGAAGATTCTCTCTCACGAGGCGCTCCTGCGCGCCTTCCTCGAGGGCCACGACCCGACCCAGGGGATGCGCCAGGGCAACGATGTCGGGACCCAGTACCGGAGTGCGGTCTATTGGAGCGAGGAGGCGCAGCGGGAGGCGGCCGAGCGGCTGATCGCCGCCTACGGCAAGGCGCTCGCCGCGGCCGGCCACGGGCCGATCACGACCGAGCTGCGGGAGGCCGGGCCCTTCTGGTACGCCGAGGAGGACCATCAGCAATATCTCGCCAAGCGGCCCTGGGGCTATTGCGGGCTGGCCGGCACGGGCGTGCGCTGCCCGGCGCCCGCGGGGGTGGCGCCGTGAGCGGGCCGGGTGCGCTGTTCGTGGTCCGGGCCGTGGTCCCGGATCCCGCCGACCGCGAGCCCTTCGATCGCTGGTACGAGCGGGAACACCTGCCGGAGGCGCTCGCGGCGTTCGGCGCGCGCCGGGCCTTGCGCGCCTGGAGCGAGCTCGACCCCTCGGTGCACTGGGCGATCTACGAGCTCGACAGCGTGGAGGCCGGCCGGGCGATCCTGGCCTCGCCGGCGCTCCAGGCGCTGATCGCGGCGTTCGACCGACGCTGGGGTGACCGGGTGAGCCGGACCCGCGAGCTCGTCCGACTGGTCCACACCCTCGAGGCGGGGCGATGAGCGGCGGCGTGCTTCCCGGCCGGGTGGCGGTGGTGACCGGCGGGGCGAAGGGGATAGGCGCGGCGATCGCCCGGCGGCTCGCGGCCGAGGGGGCGCGGGTCGAGGTCTGGGATCTCGTGGCGAGCACGGACTTTCCGGGCGAGATCGTGGACGTGGCCGAGGAGGCTGCGGTCGAGCGGGGCTGCGCCGCCACGCTCGCCCGCTGCGGGCGGATCGACATCCTGGTCAACAATGCCGGGATCCTGGGGCCGGCCCAGCCCGCCGAGCGGACCAGCCTCGAGCTCTGGCGGCGCATCCACGCGGTCAATCTCGACGGTACGTTCCTCTGCTGCCGGGCGGTGATCCCGGCGATGCGCCGGCAAGGCGGCGGCCGGATCGTCAACATCGCCTCGATCGCCGGCAAGGAGGGCACACCGAACGCCGCCGCCTACAGCTCGAGCAAGGCCGGGGTGATCGCGCTCACCAAGGCCCTCGGCAAGGAACTGGTGGAGGCCGGGATCCTCGTGAACTGCATCGCTCCGGCGGCGATCGCCACCGATCTGCTCGCCCAGGCCGGGCCGGACCAGGCGGCGGTTTTCGTCCAGCGCTGCCCGATGAAGCGGCTGGGTACGGTCGAGGAGGTGGCGGCGCTGGTGGCGTGGCTCGTGTCGCCCGAGTGCAGTTTCTCGACCGGGGCGGTGTTCGACCTCTCGGGCGGCCGGGCGACCTACTGATCGGCGAGGCCGCGACCGGTGGGCGAGCTCGGCGCTGCCGGCCGCTCTGCCGCTCCGCCGAGCGGAAGGCCCGGTCGGGCGCGGGCGGGCTTGGGCTTCAGCCCCAGAGCTCGGGCGGCGGCGGCTGGATCAGGCTGCCCTGGTAGCGGAGCGCGGGGGTGCGGTCTTCGGCCAACAGGAGCGGCCCGTCGAGGTCGACGAAGGTGGCTCGCTGGGCGAGCAGAACGGCCGGTGCCATGGCGAGCGAGCTGCCGAGCATGCATCCCACCATGAGGCCGAAGCCGAGCTCCTGGGCGCGGCGAGCGAAGGCCAGCCCCTCGGTGAAGC
>DAIOUO010000281.1:0-4750 GCA_036759485.1 Geminicoccaceae bacterium
ATATTGTGGACCGGCCCGCGGATCAGGAAGGCATCGAGGGCCTCGCGGGCGGCGGCGATCGCCGCCCGCCGGTCGTGGCCGCGGGCGCAGAGCTTGGCGATCATCGGGTCGTAGTGGATCGAGACCTCGCCGCCCTCGTAGACCCCGCTGTCGACGCGGATCTCCTTGCCGACGGGCTCGCGGTAGCGGACCAGGCGGCCGACCGAGGGCAAAAAGCCGCGGGAGGGGTCCTCGGCGTAGACGCGGGCTTCGATCGCCCAGCCCTCGAGCCGGACGTCCTCTTGGCGGAAGGGCAGCGGCTCGCCGGCGGCCACCCGGATCATGAGCTCGACCAGATCGAGGCCGGTGACGAGCTCGGTCACCGGGTGCTCGACCTGGAGCCGGGTGTTCATCTCGAGGAAGTAGAAGTTGCGGTGGCGGTCGACGATGAACTCGACCGTGCCGGCGCTGTAGTAGCCGACCGCCCGGGCGAGGGCCACCGCCTGCTCGCCCATGGCCCGGCGGGTCGCCTTGTCGAGGAAGGGTGAAGGCGCCTCCTCGATCACCTTCTGATGGCGGCGCTGGATCGAGCATTCGCGCTCGCCCAGATGGACGATGGTGCCGTGCCGGTCGCCCAGGACCTGGATCTCGATGTGGCGGGGCTCCTCGACGAACTTCTCGAGGAAAACCCGCTCGTCGCCGAAGGCCGAGCGGGCCTCGGAGCGGGCACGGGCGAGCCCTTCGAGGAGTTCGCGCTCGTCGCGGGCGATCCGCATCCCCTTGCCACCGCCGCCCGCGGAGGCCTTGACCATGACCGGATAGCCGATCTCGCGGGCGATCCGGCGGGCCTCGTCGGGATCGGTGATCGCATCGAGCGTGCCGGGGACGGTCGAGACCCCGGCGGCGCGGGCCAGGCGCTTGCTCTCGATCTTGTCGCCCATGGCCTCGATGGCGCCCACGGGAGGGCCGACGAAGGTGATGCCGGCGGCCTCGAGCGCCCGCGCGAAGGCCGCGCGTTCGGAGAGGAAGCCGTAGCCCGGGTGGACCGCCCGGGCGCCGGTCCGCCGGCAGGCGTCGAGGATGGCCTCGATCGAGAGATAGCTCTCGGCGGCGGGCGGCGGGCCGATGCGGACGGCCTCGTCGGCCATCGCCACGTGGAGCGCGTCGGCATCGGCGTCGGAGTAGACGGCGACCGTGCGGATGCCGAGCCTTCGGCAGGTCCTGATGACGCGGCAGGCGATCTCGCCGCGGTTGGCGATGAGGATCGTCTCGAACATCGACGGGCCCCGGAGCGAAGGACGCGGCTGGCCTAGCATCTCGCGCTCGCGAGAGCCAGAAGGAGCGGGGCCGCGCGCTCGCTCTTCGATGCCGCGCCGCAGCGCTCGCGCCGGGGATGTCCGGGGATGCGTCGTTCTCGCGCGAATTCCGCGAGACCGGAGGTCGCTCCGCGGTTAAGGTCCAGGTGGGCCTCGAGGCCGGGGAGGAAACGGTGGCGACCGTCGGCGCGGTGGTCGTGACCCACGACGGCGGCGAGCGTGTGCTCGCTTGCCTGGCCGCCCTCGCCCGCCAAACCGTCCGACCCGTCGAGATCCTGGTCGTCGACAACGGCTCGAAGGACGGCACGCCTCGTCGGGTGCGGGCCGCCTTCCCGGCCGTGCGGGTCCTCGAGCTGCCCGTCAATCTCGGTCCCGGCGCGGCGCGCAATCTCGGGCTCGCCGCGGTCCGGGGCGAGCTCGTCCTCTGGGTCGACCACGACATCTACCTCGAACCCGATGCGCTCGAGCGGATGCTCGCGGCCCGTGTTCGGATGCCGGCGGAAGTGGTGCTGCCGCGGATCCGCCTGCATCCCGAGCGCGACGTGGTGCAGTGCGACGGCGGTGCGCCGCACGTCGTCGGTACCCTGCTCCTGCGCCACGGCTTCACCCCGCTCGGCGCGATCGGCGAGCACGGGGCCGCTTATGTCGATGCCGCACCCTCGGGGTGCATGCTGGTCGAACGGCGGGTGATCGAAGCCGTGGGCGGGTTCGACGAGAGCTTTTTCTTCTATCTCGAGGATCTCGAACTTTCGCTGCGATTGCGACTGATGGGCTACCGCATCCTCTGCGAGCCCGCGGCGGTGGCTTTCCACGACCGGGGGCGCGGCAGCGCGCTCGCCTTCCGCGGCGAGGGCCCCTACCCGCGCGAGCGCGCCTTTCTGCTCATGCGCAACCGGTTGCGGATCGTCGCGACGCACTTCGCCACCGGCACGATCCTCGCTCTTCTCCCGACGCTCCTCGCCTACGAGGCGGCGAGCCTCGTCCTCTCTCTCCTGCACGGCTGGGGACGAGACTGGTGGGCGGCCTGGACCTCGTTGTTCGCCCACCGGCGCGCCCTCGCCGCCCGCCGCCGTTGGATCCAGGCCCGCAGGCGGCTGCCGGACCGGGCGCTCTTGGTGGACGGCCCGCTGCCGATCGCCCCGGGCCTTTTGAGGAGCACCCTGCAGCGCCGACTGGTCGAGGTCTTGGGCTTGTTCGCGGCCGGCAATTGGTGGGTCGCTCGAAGGCTCGTTTGAGCCCCTTCGCGCCGCGCACGGCCCGCCCGGTCCGTCGGCCGGGGCCCTTCAGAGCGGGATGTTGCCGTGCTTCTTCCAGGGATTGGCGAGCTTCTTGTTGGCCAGCCAGCGCAGCGACTGGGCGATCCGCCGCCGGGTGCCGCGCGGCATGATGACGTCGTCGATGAAGCCGCGATGGGCGGCCACGAAAGGGTTGGCGAAGCGCTCGCGATAGTCCTGGGTGCGCTGCTCGATCTTGGCGGGATCACCCATGTCGCTTCGGAAGATGATCTCGACCGCCCCCTTGGGGCCCATCACCGCGATCTCGGCCGTGGGCCAGGCATAGTTGACGTCGCCGCGCAGATGCTTGGAGGACATGACGTCGTAGGCTCCGCCATAGGCCTTGCGCGTGATCACCGTGACCTTGGGCACGGTCGCCTCGGCGAAGGCGTAGAGTAGCTTGGCGCCGTGCTTGATGATCCCCCCGTATTCCTGGGCCGTCCCGGGCAGGAAGCCGGGGACGTCGACGAAGGTCAGGATCGGGATCTCGAAACAGTCGCAGAAGCGCACGAAGCGGGCGGCCTTGCGCGAGCTGTCGATGTCGAGGCAGCCGGCCAGCACCATGGGCTGGTTGGCGACGATGCCGACCGGTGCGCCCTCGATCCGGGCGAAGCCCGTGATGATGTTCTTCGCGAAATCGGGGGCGATCTCGAAGAACTCGGCCTCGTCCACGACCTTGAGGATGAGCTCCTTCATGTCGTAGGGCCGGTTCGGATTGTCCGGCACGAGCGTATCGAGCGAGGGCTCCTCGCGGTCGGCCGGATCGTCGGTGGGCCGCACGGGCGGCTTCTCCCGGTTGGAGGAGGGCAGAAAGCCCAGGAGCCGGCGGACTTCGGAGAGCGCCTCGACGTCGTTCTCGAAGGCGAGATCGGCCACACCGGAGCGCTGGGTGTGGGTCGTCGCCCCGCCGAGCTCCTCGGCCGTGACGATCTCGTTGGTGACCGTCTTCACCACGTCGGGGCCGGTCACGAACATGTAGGAGCTGTCTTTCACCATGCAGATGAAGTCGGTCATGGCCGGGCTGTAGACCGCCCCGCCGGCGCAGGGGCCCATGATCACCGAGATCTGCGGGATCACGCCCGAAGCGAGCACGTTGCGCTGGAAGACCTCGGCATAGCCGGCGAGCGAGGCGACCCCTTCCTGGATGCGGGCGCCGCCCGAATCGTTGAGGCCGATCACGGGTGCGCCCACCTTCATAGCCCGGTCCATGATCTTGCAGATCTTCTCGGCGTGCGCTTCGGAGAGCGAGCCGCCGAAGACCGTGAAGTCCTGGGCGAAGACGAAGACGAGCCGGCCGTCGATCGTGCCCTGGCCGGTCACCACCCCGTCGCCCGGGATGTGCTGCTCGGCCATGCCGAAATCGGTGCAGCGATGCTCGACGAACATGTCGGTCTCCTCGAAGGAGCCGGGGTCGAGCAGGAGCTCGATCCGCTCCCGCGCGGTGAGCTTGCCGCGAGCGTGCTGGGCTTCGATCCGCCGCTTGCCGCCGCCGAGCCTCGCCCCCTCGCGCTTCGCCTCGAGCTTCGCCAGGATCTCCTGCACCGTCCGCCCCTCCGCCCAGAGCGCCGCCGACCGACCGCGACCGTTCCGTGCGCGCCCGGCTAGCAGCTCGCGGCGCCGCGGCAAAGACGGCACCCTCGGCCGAGCCGGAGGCCGCGGCGACGCGACCGGTGCCGGCGGGCTGCAGCCGGGACCGTCGATCCCCATATCGCCGCTGCGAAGGCGGAGGAGAGCATGGCCGAGATCCTGGCCGCGGTGTTCGAGGGGGCCGCGACCGCTGCCCGGGTGCTGGAGCGGCTGCGGGCCGAAGCCCGGGAGCTCGGCCTCGAGGAAGCCTGCGCGCTGCGCCGCGAGGCCGACGGTCGGCTGCACCTCGAGGAGGCGGTGGATCCGCCGCGCCGCCGGCGCCTGCCGCACGGTTTCTGGCAGCGCCTCGCGGGCCACCTCTTCGCCCGCACCCAGGACGGGGCCGAGGGCGCCGCCCGTTGTTTCGGCCGTCCCTTCTGCGAGGCGGTGGCCGAGGCGGTGGGGCCCGACCGCTCGGCGATCTTCGTCCATCTCGAGGGGGCGGCGAGCGAGGCGCTCCGGCGCGCCCTGGAGACCCGGGGGGCGCGGATCCTCCGCGCGCCGGCGGCGGCCGCGGCGGGCGAGCTCGTCGAGCGGCTCGAGGCGGCGCTCGTC
>DAIOUO010000282.1:0-4746 GCA_036759485.1 Geminicoccaceae bacterium
ATCCGGACCAGGCGCGCGACTTCGTCGCCGCGACCGGGGTGGATGCGCTCGCGGTGGCGATCGGCACGAGCCACGGCGCCTACAAGTTCAAGCGCAAGCCGACCGGCGACATCCTGGCGATGGACGTGGTCAAGGCGATCCACGAGCGGCTGCCGAACACGCATCTCGTCATGCACGGCTCGAGCTCGGTGCCGCAGGAGCTGCAGGACCTCTTCAACAGGTACGGCGGCGAGATGCCCCAGACCTGGGGCGTGCCGGTCGAGGAGATCCGGCTCGGCATCAAGCACGGCGTGCGCAAAGTGAACATCGACACCGACTGCCGGATCGCCATGACCGCCGAGTTCCGGCGGGTGGCCATGGAGAAGAAGGCGGAGTTCGACCCCCGCAATTTCCTCAAGCCGGCGATGGCGGCTTTGACCAAACTCTGCGCCCAGCGCTTCGAGGAGTTCGGCACCGCGGGCCAGGCGCCCAAGATCAAGCCCTTGCCGCTCTCGGCGATGGCCAGGCGCTACGCCTCGGGCGAGCTCGACCCGAAGATCGCCGGGCTGCGCGCCAAGGCCGCCTGAGGCCTTCCCCTCACTGTCCGGGCCGGTCGCGGCCGGCCTCTTCCGCAGGAGATCGACGATGAACGTGGTCGCGACGCCGAAGAAGCGCGGCCGGTACGATGCCGGCGTGCTCAAGTACAAGGAGATGGGCTACTTCGACCTGGACTACCAGCCGAAGGACACCGACCTCCTGGCCTGCTTCCGGGTGACACCGCAGGACGGCGTCGACCCGGAGGAGGCGGCGGCCGCGGTCGCCGGCGAGAGTTCGACCGCGACCTGGACGGTGGTCTGGACCGACCGGCTCACGGCTTGCGAGAAGTACCGGGCGAAGTGCTACCGGATCGAGCCGGTGCCGGGCAATCCGGGCCAGTGGTTCGCCTACATCGCCTACGACATCGACCTCTTCGAGCCCGGCTCGGTCGTCAACATCATGGCCTCGATCATCGGCAACGTCTTCGGCTTCAAGCCGTTGAAGGCGTTGCGGCTCGAGGACCTCAGGATTCCCACCGCGCTGGTCAAGACCTTCGACGGGCCGCCCACCGGCATCGTCGTCGAGCGCGAACGGCTCGACAAGTTCGGCCGGCCGCTGCTCGGTGCCACGGTCAAGCCCAAGCTCGGCCTCTCGGGCCGCAACTACGGCCGCGTGGTCTACGAGGCCCTCAAAGGCGGTCTCGACTTCACGAAGGACGACGAGAACATCAACAGTCAGCCCTTCATGCACTGGCGCGACCGCTTCCTCTACTGCATGGAGGCGGTCAACCGCGCCCAGGCGATGACCGGCGAGGTCAAGGGCACCTACCTCAACGTCACCGCCGGCACGATGGAGGAGATGTACGAGCGGGCGGAGTTCGCCAAGGAGCTCGGCTCGGTCATCATCATGATCGACCTCGTGATCGGCTTCACGGCGATCCAGTCGATGGCCAAGTGGGCCCGCAAGAACGACATGATCCTGCATCTGCACCGGGCCGGCCATTCGACCTACACCCGGCAGAAGAACCACGGCGTGAGCTTCCGTGTGATCGCCAAGTGGGCACGCCTCGCCGGCGTCGACCACATCCACGCGGGTACCGTGGTCGGCAAGCTCGAGGGCGATCCCGCAACGACACGCGGTTACTACGACATCTGCCGCGAAACCTACAACCCGATGCGGCTCGAGCACGGCCTGTTCTTCGACCAGGACTGGGCCGGGCTGCGCAAGGTGATGCCGGTCGCCTCGGGCGGCATCCACGCCGGCCAGATGCACCAGCTCCTCCACTATCTGGGCGAGGACGTGGTGCTGCAGTTCGGCGGCGGCACGATCGGCCATCCCATGGGTATCGCCGCCGGCGCCACCGCCAACCGGGTCGCCCTCGAGGCGATGATCCTCGCCCGCAACGAGGGGCGCGACTATCTGGCCGAAGGACCCGAGATCCTGGCCGAGGCCGCCCGCTGGTGCAAGCCCTTGGCCCAGGCGCTCGAGACCTGGAAGGACGTCACCTTCGACTACGCCTCGACCGACACGCCCGACTTCGTGCCGACGCCGACCACGGTCTGAGTCGGCGGGCACGGGAGACCGATCATGCACATCACCCAGGGAACCTTCAGCTTCCTGCCGCCCTTGACGGACGAGCAGATCAGGAAGCAGGTCGCCTATTGCCTCTCCAAGGGCTGGGCGGTGAACATCGAGTTCACCGACGACCCGCATCCCCGCAACACCTATTGGGAGATGTGGGGGCTGCCGATGTTCGATCTCCAGGATCCGGCAGCCGTCATGTACGAGCTCGCCGAGTGCCGCAAGGTGCACAAGGGCCGGGCCTATATCCGCATCTCGGCCTTCGACAGCACGCCGGGCTGGGAGAGTCTCAGGCTCTCCTTCATCACCGACCGACCGGAGGAGGAGCCGGGCTTCGATCTCGTGCGGCAGGAGGCACAGAGCCGGACCATCCGCTACACGACCCGCGCTTACGCCACCGACAAGCCGAGCGGCGAGCGCTACGGCAGCTGAGGAGGACGGCGATGGCGGACGTGGCGGAGAGCAGGCCCGGAACGGTCGACCTCGAGGCCGCGTTCCACGCCTCGGGTGTGGGCGAGGTGCTCGACGAGCTGGACCGCCAGCTCGTCGGGCTCGCCCCGGTCAAGCGGCGGATCCGCGAGATCGCGGCCCTCCTCCTGGTCGACAAACTGCGGCGCGAGCTGGGCCTCGCGAGCCAGCCGCCCACCCTGCACATGTCCTTCACGGGCAATCCCGGGACCGGCAAGACGACGGTCGCGCAGCGGATGGCCGACATCCTCCATCGGCTCGGCTACATCCGCACGAACCGGCTCGTCTCGGTCACCCGCGACGATCTCGTGGGCCAATATATCGGCCACACCGCCCCCAAGACAAAGGAGATGCTCAAGAAAGCGATGGGCGGTGTGCTCTTCATCGACGAGGCCTATTACCTCTATCGCCCGGAGAACGAGCGCGACTACGGCCAAGAGGCGATCGAGATCCTTCTCCAGGTCATGGAGAACAAGCGCGACGATCTGGTCGTCATCCTAGCGGGCTACGCCGACCGGATGGACCGATTCTTCCAGGCCAACCCGGGCATGCGCTCGCGCATCGCCCATCACATCGATTTTCCCGATTACACCAAGGACGAGCTCATGGCGATCGCCGAGCTCATGCTGGCCGAGCAGAACTACCGCTTCAGCCCCGAGGGGCGGGCCGCCTTCGAACGCTATCTCGAGGCGCGCATGCGCCAACCGCATTTCGCCAACGCCCGCTCGGTCCGCAACGCCCTCGATCGCGCCCGGCTGCGCCAGGCCGTCCGGCTCTTCGAGAGCCGCGGCCGGGGCTTGACGGTCGAGGATCTGCAGACGATCGGCCCCGAGGAGATCCTGGCCAGCCGCGTGCTGGCCGCCGCCCAGGAGGAAGCCGCGTGAGCCGCGAGGTCCTGATCGCGCCCTCGATCCTCTCGGCCGATTTCGCCCGGCTCGGCGAAGAGGTCCGGGCCGTCGACGAGGCCGGAGCGGATTGGATCCATCTCGACGTGATGGACGGCCATTTCGTGCCGAACATCACCTTCGGTCCGGACGTGGTGAAGGCGATCCGGCCCTGGTCGAACAAGTGTTTCGACACCCATCTGATGATCGAGCCGGCCGATCCCTATCTCGCGGCCTTCGCCGAGGCCGGGGCGGACCGCATCATCGTCCACGCCGAGGCCTGCACCCATCTCGACCGCACCCTCCAGGCGATCGCGGCGCTCGGCAAGAAGGCCGGGGTCTCCTTGAACCCGGCGACCCCGGAATCGGCCGTCGCCTACGTGCTCGACCGGGTCGACCTCGTCCTCGTCATGACCGTCAACCCGGGCTTCGGGGGCCAGAAGTTCGTCCCGGCCCAGCTCGAGAAGATCCGCCGCATCCGAGCCATGATCGGCGACCGGCCGATCCGGATCGAAGTCGACGGCGGGATCACGCCCGAGACCGCACCGCTCGTCGTCGAGGCGGGGGCGAGCGTACTCGTGGCCGGCTCGGCGGTCTTCGGCCGGCCGCCCTACGCGCGGGCGATCGCGGACCTTCGCCCGGGGCGCTGAGCGGGCCCCGCCGGCGCGAGCCGGGCGGACACCGCCGGCGGGCGAGCGGCGCCGTCGCCGAAGCACCCGAGAGGCCGCCGCGCGGCGCGCCCTCAGCGCTCCTCGGGTGGGCGGACGTCCCGGAACCCGCGCAGGAGCAGGAGATCGTAGGTGATCTTGAGGGCCCCGCACAGGAGCAGGGGGGCCGCCGGGAAGGGGCTCGCCAGGAGCGCCCCACCGAGTATCGGGCCGAGCGCCGCCGCAAGGGTCCGCGGTACCGCGGTCAGGCTCGCGGCGGCGCTGCGCTCGGGCTCGGTCACGACCGCGATGACGTAGGACGAGCGGGTGGGGACGTCCATTTGGGACAGCGCCGCCCGGATCGACAGGAGCGTCAGCGCCGAGGCCAGGTCGGGAGCGAACGCCGCGAGCACCAGCGCGACACTCGCGGGGATGTGCGTGAACACCATCGTCTCGACCAGTCCGATCCGGCCAGCGAGCCAGGCCGCGACCGGGAAGGAGAACGCCGACAGCACGCCGCTCCAGAAAAAGAACGCGGCGGCGGCCGCCAGCGGCAGGTCGAAGCGCTGCAGCAGCCAAAGGGCGAGCAGGGATTGCACGACCAGCCCGCCGGCGAAGGCATCGAGACCGAACAGCGCGGCGAGCCGCGC
>DAIOUO010000283.1:0-4719 GCA_036759485.1 Geminicoccaceae bacterium
GGGCGAAGGTCGTCTCGTCGACCACGACGACGATCGAGCGGGCGGGCGGCGGCCGGTCGGTCGGGTCGATCCCGGCGAGCCGGGCGAGGCGCAGGAGCGGCTCGCGGTGCCGCTCGAGGCGAGCGAGCGTGGTGGGCGAGGCGCCGTGCTGGAGGAGCTCGAGGCGCGCCGCCGGCGGCACGTTGAGCTCGGCCCGGGCGGCGCGGATCGCACCGATCGTGCGGGTGAGCCAGCCGAGCTCGGCGGCCGCCTCGGGGTCGGCGAGGTCGGGCTCGGCCGTGGGCCAGGGGGCGCCGATCAGCATGCCGCCCGGGGCCCCGAACAGGACCCGCCAGAGCTCCTCGCTCACGAAGGGGGCCATCGGGTGGAGGAGGTGCAGCACCCGCGCCAGCACCCAGCCCGCGACCCTTCGGGCCTCCTCGCGCGCCGCCTCGTCCTCGCCTGCGAGGACGGGCTTGGCGAGCTCGATCCACCAGTCGCAGAACGTGTCCCAGACGAAGTGGTAGAGGCCGAGCGTGGCCTCGCTCAGCCGATAGTCGCAGAGCGCGTCGGTCACCTTCGCGGTCAGGGCCGCGGTCTCGGCCACGATCCAGCGGTCGAGCGGCAGTCGGCAAGCGGCCGGGTCGAAGGCGGGGTCGAGCCTGCCGCCGTTGAGCTCGATGAAGCGGGCGGCGTTCCAGAGCTTGGTCACGAAATTGCGCCAGCCCTCGACGCGCGCCGGGCCGAAGCGGACGTCGCGGCCCTGCTCGGTCGAAGCGAGGAGCGCGAGGCGCAGCGCATCGGCCCCGTAGGCCTCGACCAGCTCGAGCGGGTCCACGACGTTGCCCTGGGTCTTCGACATCTTCTTGCCGCGCTCGTCGCGCACCAGGCCGTGGATGTAGACGTCGCGGAAGGGCACCTCCTCCATGCAGAAGAGGCCCAGCATCATCATCCGCGCGACCCAGAAGAAGATGATGTCGAAGCCGGTGACGAGCACGCTCGTAGGATAATAACGGGCGAGCTCGGGGGTCGCGTCCGGCCAGCCGAGGGTCGAGAACGGCCAGAGGCCCGAGGAGAACCAGGTATCGAGCACGTCGGGATCGCGCACCAGCGCCACGCCCGGGCCGAAGCGGGCCTCGGCCATCGCCCGCGCCTCGGCCTCGTCCTCGGCCACGAAGATCGTGCCGTCCGGTGCGTACCAGGCCGGGATCTGGTGGCCCCACCAGAGCTGGCGGGAGATGCACCAGGGCTGGATGTTGCGGAGCCACTCGAA
Source organism: Geminicoccaceae bacterium (assembly GCA_036759485.1). Lineage (GTDB taxonomy): Bacteria > Pseudomonadota > Alphaproteobacteria > Geminicoccales > Geminicoccaceae > JANXAZ01. Next base: position 1,253 of record DAIOUO010000283.1, read on the forward strand.
GAACGTGTTCTCCCACATCCGCGGCACGAAGCGGGTGCGGCCGCTCTCCACCGCGGCGATCGCCCGCTCGGCGAGACCCTCGACGTCGCAGAACCACTGCTCGGTGAGGAACGGCTCGAGCGGCGTGCCCGAGCGGTCGCCGTGCGGTACCGCGTGGCGGTGCGGTTCGACCTTCGCGACGAGCCCCTGGGCCTCGAGGTCGGCCAGCACTTTCTCCCGTGCGGCGAAGCGGTCGAGGCCGCGATAGGGCTCGGGCACGTTGTCGTTGAGCCGACCGCGGCGGTCCATGATCGGAACGAGGGCGAGGCCGTGGCGGCGGCCGACCTCGAAATCGGCGAAGTCGTGCGCCGGGGTGATCTTGACCGCACCCGTGCCCTTCTCCGGGTCGCTGTGCGGGTCGGCGACGATCGGCAGCCGACGGCCGACGAGCGGCAGGATCGCGAAGCGGCCGATCAGATCGCGCCAGCGCGGATCCTCGGGGTGGACCGCGATCCCCGTGTCGCCGAGCATGGTCTCGGGGCGGGTGGTGGCGACCGTGATGTACCTGCCGGGCTCGCCCTCGATCGGGTAGCGCAGGTGCCAGAGCCGGCCTTCGACCTCGCGGCTCTGCACCTCGAGGTCGGAGACCGCGGTCTCGAGCGCGCAGTCCCAGTTCACGAGGCGCTTGTCGCGGTAGATCAGGCCGGCGCGGTGGAGCAGGACGAAGGCGCGGCGGACGGCCCGCGAGAGTCCCTCGTCCATGGTGAAGCGCTCGCGGGTCCAGTCGCAGGAGGCGCCGAGCCGCCGCATCTGGCGGGCGATCGTCCCACCCGATTCCTCCTTCCAGCGCCAGACCTCGGCGAGGAACGCCTCGCGCCCCATCGTGCGGCGGTCCTTGCCCTCCGCGGCGAGCTTGCGCTCGACCACCATCTGGGTGGCGATGCCGGCATGATCGGTGCCCGGCTGCCAGAGGGTCTCGAAGCCGCGCATGCGGTGGAAGCGGATCAGCACGTCCTGGATCGTGTGGTCGAGGGCGTGGCCGATGTGCAGGCTGCCGGTGACGTTGGGCGGCGGCAGCATGATGCAGTAGGGCCGACCGCCCGGGCGCGGCCGGAAGGCGCCCGAGGCTTCCCAGGCGGCGTAGAGGCGGGCCTCGACCTCGGCGGGTCGGTAGGTCTTCTCGAGCATCGGGACGATCCAACCGCACCGCGGCCGGTGCGCCCGACCGCGCGACCGCTGCCCTTACGCGAGCGGGCCGGGCCCGGCAAGGACGCGCCGGCCTCGCCGGCGCCTCGCACGGGAGCGGCGGACGGTCTCGCCGAGGAAGGCGATACCGGCCCCGTCGGTCCGCCGGACCTCGCCGCAGGCCGGGGGGCGCTCTTCCGGGCTCGGACGCCGGGCCGTGGAGCGCCGATCGGGTGCGGGAGGACGAGGCGCGGCGCGCCGGCCGGGTGGCCGGCGGAGAGCGGCCGGACCGGGGGCGCCGGGCGAAGGAGCCGGGAGCGGAGCGGCGTCACCGGCGCTGCTCGCGCCAGCGGCGCACGGTCTCGCGCACCAGATCGATGCCGGCCTCGTCCGCCCGCCAAGCCTCGCTGAAGGCCGGTGTGTGGCTCGCCGGCTGGGCGCCGGGCGGCAGCGGATCGAGCCGGACGCGCATCGGCAACGTCACCCCCTCGCCGATCACGATCGCCTCGCCGGTGGCGAGCGCCGGCAATCCCGAGAGCAACCAGCCCGAGCCCTCGGGCAGGGTGTTGCGGACGAAGGCCTGGTCGCGCTCGTTGCTCATCCGGAGCGCGATCACGGTGCCGCACTGCGAGAGCGCCGAGGGCGAGAGCTCGGCCGGGCGCTGGGTGACGAGACCCAGCGAGACGCCGTATTTGCGGCCCTCCTTGGCGATTCGATCGATCGCCCGCCGGCTCGGCTCGAAGCCGCCCTCGGTCGTGGCGGGCACGTAACGGTGCGCCTCCTCGCAGACCAGGAGGAGGGGCACGGCGCGACCGCGCTCGCTCCAGAGGCCGAACTCGAAGAGCATCCGGCAGAAGAGCGAGACCACGACGTCGACGATCTCGCTCGGCACGCCCGACAGGTCGATGACGGTGACCGGCCGGTCGGCCACCGGGAAGCGCAGGAGGCGGCCGAGCACACTGTCCATGTTGTCGCGCAGATAGAGCGACTGGAAGAGAAAGGCGTAGCGGCGGTCGTTGCGGATGCTCTCGATCCGGGCCAGGAGCTGGCGGTAGGGGGCGGAGCCTTCCGGCTTGTTGAGGGCCCCCATCGCCTCGTCGATGAGCTTGACGAGATCCGACAGCCGGTAGGGGATCGGGGTGTCGACCGTGACCGGACCATTGACACCGCCGTTGCCGGCGACCCAGGTCTGCCGGGCCGCGAGCAGGGCTTCTTTGAGGATCGCCGATTCGGCGTAGCCGCGGCCGTCGCGGGCCGGGGCCAGGATCGCCGCGGTCTCCTCGAAGTTCATGAGCCAGTAGGGCAGCTCGAGGTCGGCCAGATCGAGCGCCTCGGCCCGCTCGCCGAAGGCCGGGGCGTACTCGCCGTGCGGGTCCAGGAGGACGATGTGGGCCGCGGGGCAGCAGCGCAGCACGGCCTGGAGGATGCCGGCCACGGTCCAGGACTTGCCCGAGCCGGTGCTGCCGAGCACCGCGAAATGCTTGCCGAGCAGCGGGTCGACCAGGAGACGGGCGGGCACGTCCGGGGCGTTGGAGAGGCGGCCGACGCACACGCTCGTGGCGGTCGGCGGGGCGTAGACCACGGCTGCGAGCTCGGGGCCGGCGCGGACCACCGGCGCGTCGAGCGCGGGGAAGACCGAGACGCCGCGGCGGAAGCGGGGCTCTCCCCCGGGGCTCACCACCTCGCCCACGAGCTGGACGTCGGCGACCGCGTTGTCGTCGACCCTGCGGCCGTGGCGCAGCGCGTGCACCACACCGATCGTGATCGTGGTGGCACCCGGCAATGCCACGAGCTCACCCAGCGTGAGCGGCCGCACGTCCGATGCCGGCGGGGCGAGGCCGACGACCAGGCTGCTGCCGTTGACCGCGAGCACCGAGCCGAGCACCGGTCCGGCAGACGGCATCGACGAGCCTCCGCAGCGTTCGCGTGCGGGAAGTCTGCCGGCGATTCCTCAAAGAACGGCTAACGGGGGCTCCGCGGCCGCGCCGCGGCGCGCGGCCGCGGCCGGTTCAGAGCAGCTCGGCGCGGCGGGCGAGCTTCTTGATCTCCTGCTCGACCACCCGCTCGACCAGCGGCGCGAGGTTCTGGTCGAGCCATTCCTTGAGCTGCGGGCGGAGGAGCTCGATCACGAGCTCCTCGACGGAACGGCCGGCGACGACGGGCGGCTTCTCCTCGGGCGCCACCGCGCGAGTGAGGCGGGCGAGCGCGCTCGTGCTCGCCTGGGCGGCGGCCGGAGAGACCAGGGAATCCTCGGGGAGAGACATGCTCGGGCGCTCCGTGGGCTGGCTCTGACGGGCGAGAGG
>DAIOUO010000284.1:0-4683 GCA_036759485.1 Geminicoccaceae bacterium
GCCAGCGGCCGCGCCGCCAGCGGAGCGCCGGGGCGAGCGACTGGCGGCGGATCGCGGCCGGCGTCGATTCCGGGGCGAGCCGGCCGTCGCCGGCCGGGCTCGCCGCCGCGCCGAGCGCCGCGCGAGCCGCTTCGAGGGCGAGCCGGATCGCCTCCTCGACGCTGTCGACCTCCCGCTCGCGGGCCAGCCGCTCGACGAGTTCCCGTGCGCTCGCCTCGGCGGTCGCCTCGTCGAGTCCTGCCGCCACGAGATAGGCCGCGGCGCGGGCGGCGGCGCGCCGCCAACGCTCGGCAATGCGGGCCTCGCGGGTTTCCCTCGCATCGGTTGTGGACGGCACCATCGACGGTCCTCGCCCGGCTCAACTCTTGTCGAGCCGAAAGATCCAGGTTTCGCTCACCGGCTTCTCACCGGCCAAGAGCACGCAGCGCAGCTCGACCGGGCCGGTGCCGGTCGGCTCCACGTCGAAGCTCACCCGCCAACCGGGGACGTGCGGATTGTCGCGGACCACGGCCGGCCCGAGCCGGGCGTTGGCGGCACCCAGCCGGGCCTTGAGCTCGGCCGCGGGCGGTGCCCCTTGGGGCCGCTCGAAGTCGATCAGCACCCGCCGGCCGGCACCACCCGCGGCCCCCACCCGGGTCGAGCGGGTCCGCCCGACCGAGGGCTCGATCGGTGAGGCGTACGACCAGACGAGGCCGTAGGCGAAACGCAACTCCTGGCCGGCGGTGACCGGCGCCTCGGGAGTCCAGAAGGCGACGATGTTGTCGCGCCGCTCGTCCTGGCTCGGCACCTCGATCAGCCGGACCGAGCCCTTGCCCCAGGTGCCGCGCGGCACCACCCACAGGTTGGGCCGGGCCTCGAAGCGCGAGTCGAGATCCTCGAAGGCGCGGAACTCGCGCACCCGTTGCAACAGGCCGAAGCCCCTGGGGTTCTCGTCGACCAGCACGGAAAGCCGCAGCTCCGCCGGGTTGGCGACCGGCCGCCAGAGCAGCTCGCCCGCGGCGGTCCACATGGCGAGCCCCTCGATATCGTGCACCTGCGGGCGCACGTCGTCTACTCCCGTGCGATCGTGGGCGCCGAACTGGAACATGCCGCTCAGCGGTGCCACGCCCACCTGTTCGACCGGGGCGCGGAAGAACAGGTTGGCATCGACGTCGATTCGGGTCTGCTCGCGGACCACGAGCTCGAAGCGGTAGGCGCCGGCCACGCTCGGGCTGTCGAGGAGCGCGTAGAGGGTCAACGGATCGAAGGGCTGCTGCGGCCGGACCAGGTAGAACTCGCGGAACGCCGGGAACTCCTCCGGCCGACCCAGGCCCGTGTTGAGTGCCAGGCCGCGGGCGCCGGCACCGGGCACCGTACCGCGCCCGACCGCCCGGAAATAGCTCGCGCCGAGAAAGGTCAGGAGCGGCTCGAAGGCGTCCGCCGCGTTGAGCGGAAAGAGGATGGAAAAGCCGGCCGTGCCCAGGTCCTCGCCCAGCCCCTGGCGGGAGGCCAGTTCGCCGAGTTCGAACAGCTCGGGCCGAGCGAGCCAGGGGCTCGCTTGGCCGTCCTCGACGAGGTTCAAGGCCACCGGCCTTCGATGGATCCAACCCGCCGGGTAGGGCTGCACGCGGTAGGCGGGCGAATCGCCCCAGATGAGCCGCTCGGGCCTGAGCCGGACCCGCCGCCAGGCCTCGGCTCCGAGCCCGGCCTGCCAATCGGGCACCTCGCGCGGCGCGACATAGGGTTTTGCGGCGAGCTCGCGGGTCCGCTCGATCAGCCGCTCGAAGGAAAAGGGCTGCCCGCCGGAGCCTTGGCTCGGTGCTTGGGCGAGCAGGGTGCGCGCCCGGGCCGTGGCCGCGGCGACCGCGAGCAGGACCGCGACCGCGCGCCGGGTCGTGCGAACCTCAGCCATGCCGTCCTTCGACGCCCCTCCCGCGCGGGCGGCGCGCCGGCGCGCGCCCCGGCCCGCAAGCCGACGCGGCTCCGCCGCGAGCCGCACCCCGGGTCGACCGGGCCCGTACCGGGTGATATGGCCCCGCCCGCCGCATAGCAGAAGAGGTCGCCCGCGTGATGCGCCGTCCGCGCAACAGCGCCCGGTCGCTCGTCAGAAGCGACAGCGGCCGGTGAGGTCCAGATTGGGCGGGCCGTCGAGCCGCAACGCGTCCAACACCATCCGGGCCGAAGCGAGGTCGACGCAGCGCAGCACGAAGCGCGGTTTCTGGTCCCGGTCCATGGTGATCGAGACGACGTGCTCCGCACCCGCGGTCTTGTCGACCACCACCGTCGCGATCCGGTTGCGATCGATCTGCAGGAGCACGCCGCCGGCCTTGGTCGGCTCGACCGCCTGCTGGAGCAGCACCACGTCCGGCGCGGCCCGGGCCGCGGGCGAGAGCGTCGCGATCGACAGGGCCAGGAGCGGCAGGGCGAGGAGCGCGCCGCGCATGCGTCCTCCGCGGATGGCGTGACGGCCGCGAGACTGGCAGAAACGGCGCCGCGATCAAGCGGGAGGCGAGCGTGAGCGTCACCATCGAACCCGCGGGCGGGATCGAGGGCGAGGCCGTCCAGCGGGCGATCCTGCGCAACCGACGCGGCCTCGAGGCGGCCGTGCTGTCCTTCGGGGCGACCCTCCAATGGCTGCGACTGCCGGGGCCCGACGGTCGGCCGGTCGACCTCGTGCTGGGCTTCGACCGGGTCGAGGACTATGCCCGGCTACCGGGCTCGGTCGGCGCCACCGTCGGCCGTTTCGCCAACCGCATCGCCCGGGGGCGCTTCGTCCTCGACGGCCGCAGCGTCGAGCTGCCCCGCAACCAAGAGGGCCGCCACCATCTCCACGGCGGGCCGCGCGGCTTCGGCCTCAGACCCTGGTCGCTCGAGGCCGAACCGGAAGCCGACGCCGTCGTGCTGCGCCTGGTCTCGCCGGACGGCGATTCCGGCTATCCGGGCCGGCTCGAGGCCACCTGCCGCTACGCGCTCGGGGCGGACGACGTGCTCGAGATCGAGATGCGGGCCACGGCGGACGCACCCACCCCCGTGAACCTCGTCAACCACAGCTACTGGAACCTCGCCGGCGGCGGCACCATCGACGGTCACCTCCTGCAGCTCCACGCCGACCGGGTGCTCGAGACCGATGCCGACACCGTGCCCACCGGGCGGATCCTCGGGGTCGAGGGCACCGATCTCGACTATCGCCGCCCGCGCCGGCTCGACGATCGCGGTCCGCCGCGGCTCGACCACTGCTTCTTGGTCCCGGGCGAGGGGCTGCGGCCGGTGGCCCGGCTCGAGGATCCCGCGAGCGGTCGGGTCCTCGAGCTCGAGGCGGATCAGCCGGGGGTGCAGGTCTACAGCGCCTTCAAGCTCGACGTACCGGGTCGCGGCGGTGTCCGCTACGGGCCCCGGGCCGGCCTCTGCCTCGAGACCGAGGCGCTGCCCGACGCGCCGAACCATCCGCACTTTCCGAGCGCGATCCTGCGCCCGGGCGAGACCTACCGGCACCGGATGGTGTGCCGGATCCGCCGGGCCTGACGCATCGCCGGTCGGCGCCTCGCGGGCTTGTCTCGCCCGTCGGGCCGTGCTCCTTGGGCGCGCGTTCGCGAGGGGAGGGTCGCACGATGAAGCTCTTGCGCTGGGGGCCGCCGGGCGAGGAGCGGCCGGGCATCCTGGACGGCGAGGGGCGGATCCGCGACCTCTCGGGCGTGGTCCGCGACATCGACGGCAAGGCGATCTCGCCCGAGGGCCTCGCCAGGATCCGCGCCTACGATCCGACGACGCTGCCGCTCGTCACCGGCAGTCCGCGGATCGGCCCCTGCGTGGCCGGGGTCGGCAAGTTCATGTGCATCGGCCTCAACTATTCCGACCACGCCGCCGAGACCGGTGCCAAGGTGCCGCCCGAGCCCGTACTCTTCCTCAAGGCGACCAGTGCCATCTCCGGTCCCTACGACAATGTCCGGATCCCGCGCGGCTCGAAGAAGACCGACTGGGAAGTCGAGCTCGGCGTGGTGATCGGCAAGGCCGGCCGCTACATCCCCGAATCGGAAGCCATGGACCACGTCGCCGGCTATTGCGTGGTCAACGACGTTTCCGAGCGCGACTGGCAGGCCAACCGCTCGGGTACCTGGACCAAGGGCAAGTCCTCCGACACCTTCGGCCCCATCGGGCCCTGGCTCGTCACCAAGGACGAGGTTCCCGATCCGCAGAACCTCGCGATGTGGCTCGAGGTCGACGGCCATCGCTACCAGAACGGCAGCACCCGGACGATGGTCTACGGGGTGCGCTTCCTGGTGCACTACCTCTCCGAGTTCTTCACGCTCCAGCCGGGCGACATCATCTCGACCGGCACCCCGCCGGGCGTCGGCCTCGGGATCAAGCCCGAGCCGGTCTTCCTCAAGCCCGGCAACCGCATGCGCCTCGGCATCGAGGGCCTGGGCGTCCAGGAGCAGCTCTGCGTCCAGGACTGAGGACGCGCGCCCGCTCCGCTCGAGCTCGGCCGCGGCGGCTCAGGAGGGCGGCCGCGGCACGAGGTAGAGCTCGACGCGCTCGCCCGCGCCCGCCGCCCGCACCGAGAGCCCGCCCGGCGGCACGCCCAGTTCGGCCACGAGCCGCGCCACCCGGCGCGCCCGCTCGAGGGCCAGTGCGGGCGAGGCGCCGTGCCCTACGACCTCGAGCGCGGCTCCCTGCCGTCGGGCGAGCTCGAGCACCCGCTCGAGC
>DAIOUO010000285.1:0-4653 GCA_036759485.1 Geminicoccaceae bacterium
GGCCCGGCCCTTCGCGCCCGGCCTGCCCGAGCTCGCCGCCTTCCCCTTCGAGGAGTTCGCTCGGCTCCTCCAGCGCCACTGGCGGGCGCCGCCGGCCTCGTTTCTGATCGGCGCCGACCCGATGGGCTGGCGGCCGCTGCGCGAAGCTCTGGCGGCCCATCTCGGGGCGGCCCGCGCGGTCCGCTGCACGGCCGATCAGGTGCTGATCGTGAGCGGTGCCCAGCAGGCGCTCGACCTTTCGGCGCGCGTGCTGATCGATCCGGGCGACCGGGTCTGGGTCGAGGAGCCGGGCTATGCCGGGCTCGAGGGGGCGTTGCTCGCGGCCGGCGCCGAGCTCGTGCCGGTGCCGGTCGACCGGGAGGGCCTGTCGGTGGCCGCCGGCCGCGCCCTGGCGCCCACGGCGCGCATGGCATGCGTCGCGCCGAGCCATCAATATCCGCTCGGCGTGACCATGAGCCTCGCCCGTCGGCTCGAGCTCCTGGACTGGGCGCGCACGGCCGACGCCTTCGTCCTCGAGGACGATTACGACAGCGAGTACCGCTACGCCGGCCGGCCGCTCGCGGCGCTGCAGGGCCTCGATGCCGACGGCCGGGTGATCTATGTCGGCACGATGAGCAAGATCCTGTTCCCGGGCCTGCGGCTCGGCTACATGGTCGTGCCGGCTCATCTCGTGGACGCCTTCGCCGGGGTCCGGCGCATCAGCGACACCCATCCGCCGATGCTCGCCCAGCCTGCGCTCGCCGAGTTCATCGCCGACGGCAGGCTGGCGCAGCACATCCGCCGGATGCGCGCCCTCTACGCCGAGCGCCAGGCGCGGTTCCTCGAGCTCGCCGCGGCGATCGTCGGGCCCGACCTCGAGCTCGCCCCGGCCGAGGCCGGCATGCACCTCGTGGGCTGGCTGCCGAAGGGGCTCGACGACCGGGCGGTGGCGGCGGAGGCGGCCAGGCTCGGCGTCGAGGCACCGCCGCTCTCGGCCTATTATCGCGGCCGGCCGCCGCGGCCGGGGCTCTTGTTGGGCTATGCCGGGGTCGGCGAGGCCGAGACCCGACAGGGGCTCGCCCTGCTCGCCCGGGCGATCCGCACGATGGCGGCGAGCGCCCGCCGCGCGGCCGAGTAGCGCCGCGCGGGCGCGGCACCGGGTGGTCGGCGTCAACTCTTTCTCAACCTTTTCTCGGCAAGCTCGCGACCACGCGGCCGATGCCGGCCCGACGCCCTCCCGACGGGACGGGGGGTCGCGTCCGGCGCGATGGTCGGGGAACGGGTTCGTCGCTAGGTGAGGGCCCGGGGCGGGCGAGCCTGCGAGGCCGGTCCGCGACGGGGAGGTGGAGGATGAGAACGGATCGCAGAGGATGGGGCCGCGTGGCGGCCGTGCTCGGTGTGGTGGCGGCGACGCTCGCCGCGACCGCCGCCGGAGCGCAGGAACGGCTCCGCTGGAAACTCGCCGGCGCCTATCCTTCGAGCCTCGCGGTGATCGGCCAGTCGCAGATCCGGTTCACCCAGTGGGTCGAGCAGCTCACGGACGGCAATTTCCGGATCCAGTTCAACGAGCCGGGGGCGCTCGTGCCGGGCGGCGGCATCTTCGATGCGGTCCAGGCCGGCTCGATCGAGATGGGTTATGGCGGTCTCGGCCTCTGGATCGGCAAGGACAGCTCGCTCTCGGTCTTCAACGCCCTGCCGTTCGGGCCGGGAGCGTCCGAGTTCCTCGCCTGGAAGAAGTTCGGCGGTGGCCAGCAGCTCCAGGACGAGATCCTCGCCCAGTTCAAGATCAAGGCGATCGACTGCTCGCTGATCGAGCCCGAAGCCTCGGGCTGGTTCCGCAAAGAGATCAAGACGGTCGACGACCTCAAGGGCCTCAAGATGCGGATCGCCGGGCTCGGCGGCCGGACGATCGAGAAGCTCGGGGTCTCCTCGCAGCTCATCACGCCGGGCGACATCTATCCCTCGCTCGAACGCGGTGTGATCGACGCTGCCGAGTTCTCGATGCCGGTGATGGACCAGACGATGGGGCTCTGGCAGGTCGCCAAGCACTACTATTTCCCGGGTTGGCACCAGCCCTTCACCTTCAACCAGCTCCTCGTCAACCTCGACAAGTGGAACGCCCTGCCGCCCAAGTACAAGCTCGCGGTCGAGCTCTCCTGCGAACGAGAGTTGGCGACCCAGCTCGCCGAAGGTGCCGCCCTCAACGCCAAGGCCCTCAACGAGATGGCCGCCAAGGGCATCACGATCCACACCTGGCCGGAGCCGATCCTGGCCGCCTTCCGCAGGGCGTGGGAAGAGGTCGCGGCCGAAGAGACGGCCAAGAACCCGAACTTCAAGAAGGCCTACGAGTCGCTCCAGGCCTTCCGCGAGCAGTACGCCCAGTGGCAGGCGGTGGGCTTCCTCAAGTGAGCCCGCGCAGCCCGGCCCCTCCCGTCTGAAGCCGAGGCGGGCCGCCCCGGCGGCCCGCCCCGCGCACCGCCACGCTTCGAGGAGAACCAGCTATGGGCGTGCTCGCGCTCGCCGAACGGCTCGATCGGCTCGTCCGCTGGATCGGCGAGCGGGCCGCTTGGCTCATGGTGGCACTCATGGCCGTCACCGTATTCGACGTCGTCGGCCGCCGCTTCTTCGTCTTCGGCTCGACGCTCCTCCAAGAGCTCGAGTGGCACCTCCACACGGTGAACTTCTGTCTGGCGCTCGGCTTCGCCTACCTCGCCGACAGCCACGTCCGCATCGATCTCCTGCGCGAGCGGCTGTCGCCGCGGGCCCGCGCCTGGATCGAGAGCCTCGGCTGTCTCCTGTTCTTCGTCCCGTTCTGCCTCGTCGTGCTCGTGGTGTCGCTGCACTTCGTCGAGATTTCCTTCGCGCAGGGAGAGCGTTCCTCCTCCGGCCTGGGCCTGCCGTTCCGCTGGGCGATCAAGAGCTTCATCCCGCTCTCGGTGGTCCTCCTCCTGCTCGCGAGCGTCGCGATCCTGCTCAAGAATCTCCTCTTCCTCTTCGGGCCGCCCGACGTCCGCGCGCGCCTTTCCGATCTCCACCGGCCGGCCGCTGCGCCGGTCGGCACCTGAGAGGGCGGCCGTGTACGTCGAGGATCTCCTTCCGCTCTCGATGTTCCTCGCCCTCGTCGTACTGCTCTTCAGCGGGCTGCCGGTGGCCGCGGTGATCGGCGGCGTGGGGCTCTTGTTCGGCTTTCTCGGCTGGCTGTTCGGGATGTTCTCGCTGATCGAGTTCTTCAACGTCCCGGTGCGGATCTGGGGTACGGCGGCCGAGAACCCGGTCCTGGTCGCGGTACCGATGTTCATCTTCATGGGCACGATGCTCGAGCAATCGGGCGTAGCCGAGGATCTCTTGCGCACGCTCGGGATCGTCCTCAAGCGGGTCAGGGGCGGGCTCGCGATGGCGGTCACGTTGATGGGCACGATCCTGGCCGCTGCCACCGGAATCATCGGCGCCTCGGTCGTGATGATGACGCTCCTGGCACTGCCCGCCATGCAGGCGGCGGGCTACAGTAACCGGCTCGCCACCGGGACGATCGCCGCCGCCGGTACGCTCGGCATCCTGATCCCGCCCTCGATCATGCTCGTGATCATGGGCGACCTCGTGCAGCTTTCGGTCGGCGATCTCTTCTTCGCGGCCTTTCTGCCAGGCTTTCTCCTGTCTGGACTGTATCTTTTCTATATTTTCGCCGTCTGTCGACTGAACCCGCGGATCGCGCCGCTGCCACCGTCCGATATCGGCCCCGGTACCGCCCGGGCCTATCTCCTCATGTTGAGCCGGAGCCTGTTGCCGCCGAGCTTCCTCGTCTTCCTCGTGCTGGGCTCGATGTTCCTGGGGTGGGCGACGCCGACCGAGGCGGCCGCGGTGGGTGCCGCCGGCGCGACGCTCCTGTGCGTCCTCAACGGCCGCTTCGGCCTGGAGCTCCTGCGCAACGTCTGCCGGGCCTCGACGCTCACCACCGCCATGGTCTTCTTCGTGATCATCGGCGCCACGACCTTTTCCTATGTATTCCGCTCTCTAGGTGGCGACCAGGTGGTGAGCGAGCTGATCCGCCATCTCGGGCTCGGCCCCTGGGGAGTCCTGCTCCTGATCATGGGGATCGTCTTCCTCCTCGGCTTCTTCTTCGATTGGCTCGAGATCACCCTGATCGTGCTCCCGGTCGCCTACCCGATCGTCAAGGCCCTCGACTTCGGTGCGCACGTCGCCCGCCCCGAGATCATGCTCTGGTTCACCATCCTGGTCGCGGTGAACTTCCAGAACAGTTTCTTGACCCCGCCGTTCGGCTTCGCGCTCTTCTATCTCAAGGGGACGGCCGGCACGCGCGTGCGCATCGAGGAGATCTATCGCGGTATCGTGCCCTTCGTGATCCTGCAGCTGATCGGTCTCCTCCTCGTGATCGCCTATCCGGAGATCGCGCTCTGGCTGCCCCGGACGATGCAGCAATAGGAGCTCGGCTGTGGAGCACTTCGTCGATCGGACCCTCCTCTTCGGCCTCGACGGCGCCCAAGTGCTGGTCTGGCCGATCGTGCTGCTGCTCTTCGCACTGGCGCTTCTGATCGGCGCACGCGATCCGCACGGCCGCGATTGAGGCGAGCCCCCGCGCACCCCATCTCCTCGGGAGGCATCGACCGCGAGATCGCACCCGTGCTCCCCTCCGCTCCGCCGCTCGGCGGCCTCCAC
>DAIOUO010000286.1:0-4624 GCA_036759485.1 Geminicoccaceae bacterium
GGCCGGAACGCCGGCGCCGAGGCGGCGCGCGCGCCGCCGGCCGCCGGCCGGTGCGCGACGAGCATCCAGGCGATCCGAGCACCGGCCAAGAACACGAGGGTGAGGAGCGCGTGCAGGATCGGCACCGAACGCGGCACCGCCACCAGCCGATCGATCAGGAAAAGCGCGACGGTTGTGCCGGCGGCCACGGCCAGGCTGCCCAGAGCGACCACGGCGAGATCGGCGGCGGTGGCGAACCGCCAGAAGGCGCGGTGGACGCCGCTCAGTTCGAAAACCAGGACCGCGACCAGCGCGACGACGGCCATGTCGCGCAGGAGAAGTCCCGAGAGCTCGAGGTCGAGGTCGCGTCGCAGCGCGAGCGCCAGCGGCCAGGCCAGGCTGGCGGCCACGAGATCGAAACAGCGCACGGCGAGGCCGCGGTGTCTGCCCAGCAGACCCTGGATTCCCTCGGTAATCGGGAGTGCCGAGACCGCCACCGGTCCGCCTCCGAAAAACCGCTCCAATATACCGGTCGGTCGGTGCCCGCGGGCCCGACGTCCGATCATGCCCCACGGTGATTAACGATGCTCCACCGACAAGCAAGAGAATTCTGTTCCGTCGTCGGAGAGAACAGCGAGCGAGTTATAAAACCATTGGGCGATATTGGGCGGAATGCCCGCGACCGAATCGCACTCCTTCTCAGCCGAAAACGGGCTCGCGGCCCTCGATCGGGTAGGCGGGATCGTTGTAGCCGGGCGTGCTCGGGTGACCGGTCGGCACCAGCGAATCCACGAGCGCCTCGTCCTCGGGACCGAAGGTCGCAGGCAAGGCCTCGAGATAGGCCTCGAGCTGGGCCTCGGTGCGCGGCCCGACGATCGGGGCGGTGACGAGCCGGTTGGCGAGCAGCCAGCGCAGCGCGAACTGGATGGGTGTCATGCCGCGGGCGCGGGCGTGCTCGACGATCCGCTGGGCGATGGCGAGGCTCTCCGGCCGCCACTCGGTCTCCATCATCCGCTTGTCCCGGCGGCCGGCGCGGGTGTCCTCGGGCGGCGGCTCGCCCGGCCGGTACTTGCCGGTCAGCACGCCGCGGGCGAGCGGGCTGTAGGGGCAGACGCCGAGGCCGTAATAGCCGGCGGCCGGCAGAACCTCGACCTCGGGCTGGCGGGTGACGATGTTGTAGTAGGGCTGGACGACCACCGGCCGGTCGATGCCGGCCTGGTCGCACAGACGGCAGATCTCGGCGATCCGCCAGGCGCGGTAATTCGAGAGGCCGATGTAGCGGATCTTGCCGGCGCGGAGGAGATCGGCGAGCGCCCGGACGGTCTCCTCCATGGGCGTGCCGCGGTCTTCCCGGTGGAGGTAGTAGATGTCGATCCAGTCGGTGGCGAGCCGGCGCAAGGACGCCTCGCAGGCCTCGATCACCCGGCGGCGCGAGAGGCCGCGCTCGTTGGGGCCGGAGCCGGTCGGGTTGCCGACCTTGGTGGCGAGGATCCACCAGGAGCGCTCGGCGCGGATCGCCCGGCCGGTGATCTCTTCCGAGCGGCCGTCGGTGTAGACGTCGGCGGTGTCGACGAAGTTGATGCCGGCCTCGCGGGCGCGGGCGACGATGCGCAGCGAGGTCGGCTCGTCGGCCGGGCCGCCGAACATCATCGTGCCGAGGCAGAGCGGCGAGACCCGAAGGCCCGAGCGGCCGAGCGGGCGATAGTCCATGAGCGTCCTCCCCGGTGCCGGCCTCCTCTGGCGCGGCTCCCGCCCGGCTTCTACAGGATGTCCTCGGGCAGGACGAAGGGGCCGAGACGCGGACCCGGTGACGGTGCGCGACCGTCCTCGAGCGCCTCGGCGAGCTCCAGCATGGCGGCTTGGGCGAGAAGTGGCACGGCCGCCTGCAACCGGAGCGCGTCGTCCGGCAGCCAGGCGGCGCGCGGGTCGGCGCCCGCGGCGGCGAGGCCGAGCGCGGCTGCGACCGGCCCAACCTCGAGCCGTGCCGGGAAAGCTTCCAGGAGCTGGCGCGCCTCGCTCGCCGCCTGGGCCCGGGCGGCGGCGAGCCCGGCCGCCACCTCGCCCACCCAGTGCGCGGCACCGGCGGCACCGCAGCCGACCGCGCGGCCGGGGGCGGCGAGGGCGGCGAGGACCGGCAGAGCGAGCTCCACCCCTTTGGCGTCGCCCGAGGCCAGAAGCACGCGGCCCGCCGGCCCCTCGAACTCGACCGCGTCGACATGGAACAAGGAGCGGTGCCGCATGCGCCGGAAACGACGCAACGTGTCGCACCACCAGGAGGGCGAGAGGTCGATCACGACGTCGCCCGGCTCCATGGTCGCCGAGGCGCGGTCGAGCACCGCGTCGAGCCCCTCGGAGGGGCCGGCCAGGAGGTACCGGCGGGGATAATCGAGAGCCCCGAGGAAACCCGCATCCTCCTCGACCAGGACGAGGCCCGACGCGTCGGTCCCGGGCGGGAGATCGGCCCGCCTCAGGGCGACCCGGAGCCCGGCCGCACGGGCTCGCGGCAGCCAGGCCGCGACCTCGCCGATGAGCGCCAGCTCCACGCTACCCTCCGTCGTGGCCGCCCCTCGGCTCTAGGCGAGCCGGCCGGAAACGAAAAGGGCCGGAAGAGCCCGGCCCTTTCCGCGACCTCGCGGTCGACTGCTGATCGTGCCCGTGCGGGTCAGCTCCGGGGCGCCGGACGGCTTTCCTCGGGCTGCGCCTGTTGGCTCTGCGCGACCGTCGATTCCTTGGACTTCGACGCCGTCGCGATCCAGTTGCTGCAGCCGCCCTCAGCGAAGGCTGCGCCAGCCGCCGCCACGAGCATCGCCACCGCGAGCACGAAGGCAGAGATACGCACTGGATCACCTCCTTTCGCTGTTGACGCCCACGCTGTTCAGCATGACACGGCCGGTGCGGAAGGCAAGCGAAAAGCGGCCCTTCCGCGCGAGCCCGCGCCGTCCGCCCCGCCGTCGCGGCCCCGGCGGAGCACGAGACAGCGGACGATCCCGGCGAGATCGGTCCGCGGGCTCGCCTCGAGCCCGAGGTCGCCCGCGAGGGCCGCGACCGGGCCCTCCTGGCCACGGCCGATCTCGAGGCAGGCGACGCCGGCCGGGGCGAGGAGGCGTGCGACGTCGGGAAGCAGGGCCCGGTAGGCGTCGAGCCCGTCCGGGCCACCGTCGAGGGCAAGCCGCGGCTCGTGACGAGCGACCTCGGGCTCGAGCCCGGCGAGCTCGCCGCGCGCGACATAGGGCGGGTTGGCGACGATCAGATCGAAGCGTCCTTCGAGCGCGCGTCCCCAATCGCCCCGGAGCAGGAGCGCCCGGCCGGCGAGCCGGTGGCGGGTCAGATTGGCGGCCGCGACCGCGAGCGCCACGGGCGAGCGGTCGACGCCGACCCCGATCGCCGCCGGATATTCGTGCAGGAGTGCCACGAGCAGGCAGCCGGAACCGGTGCCGAGGTCGAGGACGCGCAAGGGTGCCGCGCGCTCGGGAAACGCTTCGAGGGCAGCCTCGACCAGCGTCTCGGTCTCGGGGCGCGGGATCAGCACGCCGGGGCGCACCTCGAGCGGGAGCGACCAGAATTCGCGCTCGCCCAGGAGATAGGCCAGCGGCGCGCGGGCCTCGCGCTCGGCCAGAAGTGCCCCGAAGCGGGCCGCCTCGGACTCGGGCACGACCGCCTCGGGCTCGGCCAGGAGCCGCTCCCGCGACCAGCCCGTCACGCGGCAGAGGAGAAGGCGCGCCTCGGCACGGGCCGCCTCGATGCCGGCCGCGCGCAGCCGGCGGCTCGCCTGGTCGAGGAGTGCGACTGCCGTCGGCACGGGCTCAGCCGAGCTCCGCCAGCCGCGCGGCCTGGTCGGCGGCGAGGAGGGCATCGACCAGCGTGGCGAGTCCGCCGCCCGCCAGCACCCGGTCGAGCTCGTAGAGCGTGAGGCCGATGCGGTGATCGGTCACCCGGTTCTGCGGGAAATTGTAGGTGCGGATCCGCTCGCTGCGGTCGCCCGTGCCGACCTGGACCCGGCGGTCGGCAGCGCGGGCCGCCTGCTTCTCCGCCCGTTCGCGCTCGAGGAGGCGCGAGCGCAGGAGTGCCAGGGCGCGGGCCTTGTTGCGGTGTTGCGAGCGCTCGTCCTGGACGACGACGCTCATTCCGGTCGGCTTGTGGGTGACACGGACCGCGCTCTCGGTACGGTTGACGTGCTGGCCGCCGGCGCCGGAAGCGCGGAACAGGTCGATCTCGAGGTCGCGCTCGTCGAGCGCCAAGTCGACCTCCTCCGCCTCGGGCAGGACGGCCACGGTGGCCGCCGAAGTGTGGATCCGGCCGCCCGCCTCGGTGACCGGCACGCGCTGAACGCGGTGCACACCCGCTTCGAACTTGAGCTTGGCGAACGCCCCCTTGCCCTCGACCCGGGCGACCGCCTCTTTCACGCCACCGAGATCGGTCTCGGAGAGCTCGAGGAGCTCGAAGCGCCAGCCCTGGAGCTCGGCGAAGCGGCGGTACATGGCCAACAGATCCGCCGCGAACAGGGCCGCCTCCTCGCCGCCCGTGCCGGCGCGGATCTCGAGGATGGCGCTCTTCTCGTCGGCCGCGTCCTTGGGCAGCAGCATCAGTTGCAGGGCGCGGTGGGCCTGCTCCAGCGCCTCTTCCGCCTCCGGCTTCTCCTCGGCGG
>DAIOUO010000287.1:0-4614 GCA_036759485.1 Geminicoccaceae bacterium
CGATCGGCCCGCAGCCCAGCACCAGCACCTTGCGGCCGAGCACGCTGCCGGCCCGGCGGATCGCGTGGAGACAGCAAGCGAGAGGCTCGGCCATCGCCGCCTCGTTGAGCGACAGGGCGGTCGGCACCGGCCGGCACTGCTCGGCCCGGACCACGACGAGGTCCTGGAAGAAGCCCTGGACGTGGGGGAAGGTGCGCGAGCTGCCGGCGAAGCGGATCTGCGGATCGAGATGCGCCCGAGCACCGAGGTCGAAACGGACGCCCGGGCAGGGCCAGGTGGGATTGACGGCCACGGGCGTGCCGGGCTCGAGGCCCTGGACCGCGGGCCCGACCTCGACCACGGTGCCCGCCATCTCGTGGCCGAGCACGAGCGGCTCGCGGATCGGGAAATCGCCGATCCCGCCCTCGTGGTAATAGTGCAGGTCGGAGCCGCAGATCCCGCCGGCGCCGAGCCGCACCCGGACCTCGTGCGGGCCGAGCGGCGCGGGTTCGCGCTCCTCGACCCGAAGATCGTGCGCGGCGTGGACGACGACGGCGTGCATGGCCCCTCTCCCGGCTCGACGGGCGCCCCTCGATAGCGCGGCCGGCGACGCGCGGGAACGGCCGTGCGGGCAGAGGGGGGGAGCGGAACCGTGTCGCGCGGCCGGGGCAACCCGTAAGCAGAAGACGCCGCGTCGTGTGCGCCCGGCTGGCGATGCGCGGCATCCGGCTGCTCGCTTTACGAAAGTTTCACTCGATTCGGGTTACGCTCGACGCGATCGACCCGGGTGTTTTTCCTGTGCCCCTGCCGAGGGCCGGCCCCGGAGGCGACGATGATCCCCACTCCCGTGGTCGACCTTTTGGAACGTCTACTGGCCGGGACCCGGCTCGAAACGCCGGCCCGTCTCGCCGGTCTCCGGCTCGCCGGCCTGGGTAGCCGGCACGGTGCGCGCTCCTGGGCCTACAAGCGCGACGCGCTCGCGATCATGGAGCGGGTGCTCGAGCCCGACTCCTCCACCGTCGACGTCGGTTGCCATCGCGGTCTGTTCCTCGGGCAGGCTCTGCGCCTCGCGCCACGGGGTCGCCATCTCGCGGTCGAACCCCTTCCCGAGCTCGCCGGAAGGCTGCGCCGCCTCTACCCGGCGGCCGAGGTGCTTCCCCTGGCGGTCGCCGACCGCCCCGGGATCCGAAACTTCCTGCGACATCGCAGCGCGCCGGGGCTGAGCTCGCTGCGACCTTGGCGGGTGCTGGCAGGGAGTCCCGACGTCGAGTGCCTCGCAGTGCCCGTCACCTCCCTCGACACGCTGGTCGCGGATTGGCCGAGCCTGCGGCTGGTCAAGATCGACGCCATGGGCGCGCAGGTCGAGGTTCTGGGTGGAGCCCGTCGCACCCTCGCCACCCATCGGCCCTTCGTCCTGCTCTACAACCGACTCGCCGACGGCGACGACGTCGCCGAGGTCTGCCGCCGGGTCTGGCAGGAGATCGCGACGGCCGGCCTCCACCTGTCGCGGCTCGTCGATTGGCTCGCCGGCCGACCGCCGCTGGACGAATCCGGCTTCTACGCTTGCTGCGGGCATTTCGACGGTGCCGAGTGGATGTTCCTCGCCCATCCGCCGCGGTGATGTCCGCCCCCCGGGCTCAGCTGCCGACCTTGGCGAGCACCTCGGCTTTGAGGAACCGCTCGATCACCGCCATGAAGAGGAGCGAGGGCACGAGCAGAACGAGCGCCGTGATCGCGGCGATCTGGTAGTTGCCGCCGAGCGAGGCGTTGAACATGAGGAGGGGCAGCGTCACGACGTCCGGCACGCCCACGAAATAGGTGCCGGTGAATTCGTCGAGCGATTCGAGGAAGACGAAGATCGCCGCCGCCAGGATCCCGGGCGCGGCCAAGGGGAGGGTGACGGTGGCGAAGGTCCGCAACGGCCCGGCGCCGATGTTGCGCGCCGCCTCCTCGAGACCGCGGTCGACCGCGGCGAAGGCGGCCGTCGTGATCCAGACCGCGAAGACGAGGCCGTGCAGGGTGTGGACCAGCACCACGCCCGGCACCGTACCGGCGAGCCCGAAGCCGTAGAAGATCCGGGCGACGTTGATGTAGACCGGCAGGCTCGGGAAGGCCTGCGGCAGGAGGAACAGGAGGAGGACGAGTGTCCGCCCGGGCAGGCGAAGGCGGGCGAGCGCCCAACCCGCCGGCACCGCCACGGCGAGGCTCGTGGCCACCGTGAGCGAAGCGATCCACACGCTCGTGCCGAGGGCGGCCCAGGCTCCGCCCCTGGGCGAGAAGACCCGGGCCCAGAAAGCGAAACCGTACTGGCTCGGCAGCCGGTTCGGGAAGTACCAGCGCTCGGCCACCGCCCAGAGCGCCAAGTTGACGAGTGGTCCCAGGATCACGAAGGCGAGCAGGCCGAGCACGAGGCCGGGCAGCAGCAGGCCCAGGAGGAGGCGGCGCGCTCCGATCACCCGCCGACCCGCGCGCGCAGGCTCGTGCGCAGATAGAGCCAGGCCGCCCCGGAGGCCAGGAGGCAGGAGATCAGCCCGAGCGCGTTGGCCACGCCGTAATCGCCGTGCGCCGTGATCCGATAGGCCATGTCGACGGTGATCAAGGTCGGCGAGCCGGCGTTCAGCATGACCGGGACCGAGAGCACCGAGAGCATCGTCACGAAGGAGAGGACGAGGCCCACGAGCAGCGTCGGGCGGACGAGCGGCACGAGGATCTCGAGCACGAGGCGCGGCCGCGAGGCGCCGCAATTGCGGGCCGCCTCGATCAGCCCGCGGTCGAGTGCGGCCATGGCGCCCGCGACCATCAAGGTCACGAACGGCGTCTGCTTCCAGACGAAGGTGATCAATACGCCGCGCCAGTCGAGGAAGCTCTGCGCCTGCAGAGGCCCGATGAGCCCGGCCGAGATCAGCGCGTGATTCATGAGGCCGTTCTTGGCGAGGAAGGAGTTCATGGTCTGGGCCGCGACCACGAACGGCACGAACAGCGGCAGCCGATAGAGCCAACGCAACAGAGCGAGGGTGCGCGGATTGTCGCCCGTCACGAGCCAGCCGGCGATCGCCACCGCGAGGACGCCGCACAGCAACGTGGCGGCGCTCACGAGGACGAGGGTGAAGAGGATGTCGCTTCGGTAGAGTTCGACCGCCTTCTCGAGGTTGGCGAGCGTCCAGCCCCCCTCGCGGTCGCGGAACGCGGTTATCAGGGACAGGCCGAGCGGCACGAGGAAGAAGAGCGCCACGACGAGGAGGGCCGGGCCGACCAGAACGAGGCCGACCCGGCCTTCGCGGCGAGCGACCTCAGTTGGTGACGATGCGCTCATAGGCCTCAAGGATGTCGCCGAAATACTGGGTCAACGGGAAGGGGCGGCCCTTCGCGGCAAGCTCCTCGGGCTTCACGTCGGTGAACAGTTTGCTCCAGGTCTTCTCGTCGAGCTTGGCCCGAACGTGCTCGGCGTCGATGCCCGGATACCAGTTGAACCGCTTGACGATCCCCTCGGCCTGGACCTCGGGGCTCGTCGCGAACTCGATGAACTTCTTGGCGATCGCGGCGTTCGAGGCTTTGGCCGGCAGCACGTAGTACATGGGCTGGCCGGGCAGCCCGGGGTCCAAGAGTGTGAGCTTGAGATCGGGGCTCAGCTTGCCGTCGGCCTGCCAGGTGTAGAACATGTCGACCCAGACCGGCCCCATCGCGATCTCGCCGCGGTTGAGTGCATCGAGGGTGCCGGCATTGCCCGGGGTCAGCGTCACCGCTTTGTTGAACTCCTTGAGCCCCGCGAGCGCCTTCTCGATGTCGGCCTTGAGGGCGGCCTCGTAGGGCCCCTTCTCGAGCTTGTCGGCGAGCCCGCTGTTGGCCGCCACCCAGCCCATCACGAAGCCGACGCCGGACATCCCGCCCTTGATACCGTTGTAGCCGAACTGTTTGGGGTTCTTCTGCACCCACTGGGCGAGCTCGGCATAGCTCTTGGGTGGGTTCGCGACCAGCGCCGGATTGTAGGCGAGCGCGATCTGGCTGTGGAACATCGGCAGCACGTAGCCGCCCACCGGTTGGCCGAGCGCGTTCTCCGCCGTCTCGCGGGTCACGAGCTTGCCGGTGGCGACCTCCTCGCGATAGCGGGCCAGGAGGTTCTCCTTGACCATCTGGCCGGCCATGCGCTGGTGGACGACCGCCACGTCCACGTCCCAGGCCGCGACACCGGCCTTCGCCTGGGCCGCGAGCTTCTCGTAGATCTTCTGCGAGCCGGCATCGCCCGGGCCCGTGCCGGCGGCCCGCACCTTCACACCCGGCACGAGTGCTTCGAAGCGCGGGCCCAAGAAATCGTTGACGTAGTCGACCATGTTCTGGTCGCCCGCGGTCACCACGTTCAAGACGGTCTCGGCCCGAGCGGGCAGGCTCGCGCCGATCAGGATCGCGGCCCCCGCCGCGATCAGGCTGCGTCGCTCCATCCTCGGCGTCTCCACTTCCGGGGTCGGGGCCGGCGACCCCGCGTCGCCGACCGGGAAGAGATGCAGGGCCGCGGCCGGAACTCCGACCGCGACCGCGGTGCCGGGGGCCACCCGCACCGGGTGATCGACCAACAGGCCTCGGCCCTCGAGGCGCACCGTGTGCCGCCAGAGATCGCCGAGATAGGCGGCCTGCTCGACC
>DAIOUO010000288.1:0-4612 GCA_036759485.1 Geminicoccaceae bacterium
GAGCCCGGCAGCCGCGAGGATCCCTTGGAGCCATTCGATCTCGTGATCCGCGGTGGCACGGTGGTGACCGCCGGCGAGCTCTATGCCGCCGATCTCGGCATCCGCCACGGGCGGATCGAGGTCGTGGGGTCGGCTCTCCCGCCCGGCCGCGAGGAGGTCGACGCGCGCGGCCTCCTGGTCCTGCCGGGAGGCGTCGACCCCCACTGCCACATCGAGCAGCTCTCGGCCGCGGGGCTCGTGAATGCCGACACCTTCGAGAGCGCTACGGCCTCGGCCGCGCTCGGCGGCACGACCACGGTGATCCCCTTCGTGGCCCAGCACCTCGGCACCTCGCTCGCGGCCGCGGCGGAGGACTATCACCGGCGGGCCGAGCGCGGGGCGATCGTCGACTACGCCTTCCACCTCATCCTGGCCGACCCGCGGCCAGAGATCCTGAAAGAGGAACTGCCCCCGCTCGTGCGCGCCGGCCACGCCTCTTTGAAAGTTTTCCTCACCTACGATCGACTCAAGATCGAGGACGAGTCGTATCTGGACGTGCTCGAGGCCGCCCGTGCGCACGGTCTCATGGTCTGCGTCCATGCCGAGAACCACGGCATGATCCGTTGGATGCGACGGCGGCTCGTCGAGCGCGGCTTCCGCCACCCGCGCTTCCACGTTCCCTCGCATCCGCGGATCGGCGAGGTCGAAGGCATCCACCGGGCGATCGCCTGCGCCGCCCTCCTCGACCAGCCGATCATGATCTTCCACGTCTCTACCGCGGAGGGTGCTGCCGTCATCCACCGGGCCCGGGGCGAGGGCCGCAAGGTCTGGGGCGAGACCTGCACCCAATATCTCACGCTGACCTCGGCCGAGCTCGACCGACCGGGGATCGCGGGGGCCAAATGGATCTGCTCGCCGCCGCTGCGCGAGCCCTCCGACCAGGAAGCGCTCTGGTGGGCCCTCGAGGTCGGCACCCTCCAATGCGTGTCCTCCGACCACGCGCCCTACCGGATGGACGCGACCGGCAAGCTCGCCAAGGGCGACAACCCTTCCTTCGCAGAAATCGCCAACGGCATGCCGGGCCTCGAACTGCGCCTGCCCGTCCTGTTCGACGCCATGGTGCACGGCGGCCGCGGCGGCCTCTGCAAGTTCGTCGAGCTCACCGCCACGGCACCCGCCAAGATCTACGGGCTGCATCCGAAGAAGGGCACGATCGCGCCGGGCGCGGACGCCGACCTCGTGCTCTGGGACGCGGAACGGGTGGTGACGATCGCGGACGCCCCGCGCCGCGATCGTGCCGGCTACACGCCCTATGCCGGCCGCACGGTGCGCGGTTGGCCGCGCCACGTCCTCCTGCGTGGTCGGCCGATCGTGCGCGACGGCGAGCTGCTCGGCACGCCCGGCCAGGGCCGCTTCCTGCCCCGCTCGGGCGGTCGGGCGGCCGTACCGACCGGGCGCGGCGAGCCCGAACTCGACCCCGCCCGCAATTTCGGGGCGCGCCTGCGATGAGCGCCTCGGATTGGAGCGAAGCCGCCCACGCCGCCCTCGCGCGGGCCGGCGTCGGTCTCCTGGCACACGTGCCCGATGCCGGCCTCGCCCGGTTGATCGAACGCTGTACGGCCGACCCCGCGATCCGGGTCGTGGGCCTCGCCGACGAGCGCGAAGGGCCGGCCCTTCTGGCCGGCGCCTGGCTCGGCGGCACGCGCGGCGTGCTCGCCTGCCAGTCGAGCGGGGTCGGCAACCTGGTCAACATGCTCGGGCTCGCCGCGGTGGGCCGCTTCCCGCTCGTCCTGATCGTCACCATGCGGGGCGAGTGGGGCGAGGAGAACCCCTGGCAGGTGCCGATGGGCCGAGCGGTTCCGACCGTGCTGGACGCCATGGGCGTGAGGCTCTTCTCCCTCGAGCGGACGGAAGAAGCGGGGGCCGTGCTCGACGGTGCGCTCGGCCTTGCCTTCGGCTCGGAGCAGATGGTGGCGGTGCTGGTCCGTCAGCGTCTGTTGGGCGCCAAGCGCTTCCGCGTTTCCGGAGCCGGGTCGGGAGGTTCGCGATGAGCGCCGACCTCGACCGCCGCGAGCTCGTGGCTCGCCTCGTGGCCCGGCGCGGCGCGGCGCTGTTCCTGGCCGGGCTCGGCTCGCCCGCCTGGGATCTCGCCGCCGCCGGGGACCATCCCCAGCATTTCTACCTGTGGGGCGGCATGGGCGGGGCGTTCGCCATGGGCCTGGGGCTCGCCCTCGCCCGGCCGGACCGGCGGGTCGTCGTCCTCACCGGTGACGGCGAGGCGCTCATGGGCCTCGCTTCGCTCGCCACGATCGACACCCAGAGGGCCGCCAACCTGGCGCTCCTCGTGCTCGACAACGCGGCTTACGGCGAGACCGGCGGCCAGCCGACCGCAACCGCGGCGGGCGTCGATCTCGCCGAGATGGCGAGATCCGCCGGCTTTCCCGCCACCTTCCGGCTCGAGCGCCCCGAGGCGATCGACGCTGCCTTGACTCTGCTCCTCGACCGTCCCGGCCCGGTGCTGGTCCAGGCCCGGGTCGACCGGCGACCGCAGCCGCTCGTCCTGCCGCCCAAGGACGCCGTTCTGCAGAAACTGCGGCTGCGCACTGCCCTGGGGCTCGATCGCTCGCCCCCCTGACCGGCCCCTCGTGCTCGCAGCGCGCAAGCTTGCGACAAGCTTGGCGCGCTAGACTGAAGCGAGGAGAGGGTGGATGCGACTTCTGCTCGTCGAGGACGATCCGGATCTGGGCGAGGCCCTCGTCGCCAATCTGGCGCGCGACGGCTTCTCGGTCGATCTCGCGGCCGACCTCGCCACCGCCGAGGCGTCGCTCGGTACCGGGATCTACGACCTCGTCCTGCTCGATCTCACCTTGCCGGACGGCGATGGAATCGAGCTCCTGCGCCACCTCAAGCGCCGCCGCTCGACCGTACCGGTGCTCGTGGTGACCGCCCGCGACGCGGTCGAGGATCGGGTCACGGGCCTCGAGGCGGGCGCCGACGACTATCTCGTCAAGCCCTTCGCTCATGCCGAACTCGTCGCCCGGATCCGCGCCGTGCTCCGCCGGCCGGGGCGGGATCTCGGGGCGGCGATCGAGATCGGCCGTCTGTTGCTCGAAACGACCACGGGCCATGTCGAGGTGGCCGGTCGCCCACTCCTCCTGCCGCGGCGCGAGCGCATGCTGCTCGAGGCACTGATGCGGCGGGCCGGTCGGGTCGTCACCCGTCGTATCCTCGAAGAAGCGCTCTGGGACCAGGACAGCGAGATCGAGTCGAACACGCTCGAATCCCACGTCTCTCGCTTGCGCAAGAAGCTGACCGACGCCGGCGCCGGCGTACAGATCCGCACCGTCCGCGGAGTCGGCTACATGCTCGAGGTCGAATGACGCCCTCGCTCGCCCGTTCGCTCGCGATCCGTTGCTCGATCCTCGCGGTGCTCGGCCTGTTCGCTGCCGTCGGCGAGCATTTCGTCCGCGACGGGGTCGAGCTGCATTACGAGCTCGACGAGATCAGCGATCTCCTGGTGGGCTCGATCCGGCCGGCGGTGGACGGGCACGAGGTCGTCCTCGACCCCGCCCTCGAACAACGGCTGGCGCTGGTCCCGGGGCTCCGTCTCGTGGTGCTCGACCGGGTGGACGGGCCGCTCCTGACCTTCGGCGAGCAGGCCGGTGTGCTCCTGCATTTCGCGGGCCAAGCGGCAGACGGCTATTTCGAGCTCCACGGGCAAGACCCGGACGGCGGTCGCTTCGGTTACGTCGCGACCCGGATCACCGCTGACGGCACGCCCGTGCGGATCGTCGCCGAGCGGGCGCCGGCGGAGCTGCGCGACCGGCTGATTTGGGTCAAGATGGAGATCCTGGGCGAGTACGGGCCCTTCATGATCGTGAGCGCGGTGGTCTCGATCCTCGTCGTCTTTCTCACCGTTCGGCGGGCCTTGCGGCCCGTCGAGCGGCTGTCGGCCGAGGCGGCGGCGATCGTCCCCGGCAACGGCAGAACGCTCGCCGTCGACAATGTGCCGGCGGAGGTGGTGCCGCTCGTGTCCGCGATGAACGGCGCGCTCGAGAGGTTGCAGGAGGCGCTCGCCCGCGAGCGGCGGCTCACCGCCGACCTGGCCCACACCCTGCGTACCCCGCTCGCCGCGCTCCGGGCCCGGCTCGAGGGGCTGGCCGACGGCCCCGAACGGACCGCTTTCCTGCGTGCGGTCGCCCGAATCGAGCGGCTGGCCGAGCAGCTCCTCCTCAAGGCGCGTCTCGAGGCCGGGGCCCTGGACGAGCGCAGCACGTTCGATCTCGCCGCACTCGCCCGCGAGATCGCGGCCGATGCCGTGCCGCTGCTCCTGCGCGAGCGCAAGAGCCTGGCTCTCCACGCCCCCGAGGACGGGGTTCTGCGGATCGGCTCGCGGGCGGCGATCGAGCGAGCGCTGCTCAACCTGATCGACAACGCCGCGAAGGCGGCGCCGCCCGACAGCCAAGTCGAGATTCGAGTCGAAGCGGACGGCACGGTCCTCGTCTGCGACCGGGGTCCGGGCTTCCCCGACGGCGAGCCGGAGCTGCTCCTGCAACCCTTCCGGCGTGGTCCGACGAGCCGCTGGCAGGGCGCCGGTCTCGGCCTCGCGATCGTGGCCGAGGCGGTCCGGCGC
>DAIOUO010000289.1:0-4609 GCA_036759485.1 Geminicoccaceae bacterium
AGGCGGTCGACAAGTTCGAGTACCGTCGCGGCTACAAGTTCTCGACCTACGCCACCTGGTGGATCCGGCAGGCGATCACCCGCTCGATCGCCGACCAGGCGCGGACGATCCGGATCCCGGTGCACATGATCGAGACGATCAACAAGCTCGTGCGCGCCTCGCGGCAGATGCTCCACGAATACGGGCGCGAGCCCACGCCCGAGGAGCTCGCCCACAAGCTCAACATGCCGTTGGACAAGGTCAGGAAGGTCCTGAAGATCGCCAAAGAGCCGATCTCCCTCGAGACGCCGATCGGCGACGAGGAGGACAGCCATCTGGGCGATTTCATCGAGGACAAGAACGCGGTGCAGCCGTTCGATGCCGCCAACCTCGCGAACCTGCGGGACGCCACGACACGGGTGCTGGCGACGCTCACCCCGCGCGAGGAGCGCGTGCTGCGGATGCGCTTCGGGATCGGCATGAACACCGACCACACGCTCGAGGAGGTCGGCCAGCAGTTCAGCGTGACCCGCGAGCGGATCCGCCAGATCGAGGCCAAGGCGCTGCGCAAACTCAAGCATCCGAGCCGCTCGCGTAAGCTGCGCAGCTTCCTCGACACCTGATGCGCGACTTGCGCGCCGGCTGAGCGCGGCTAGGCTCGCCGCGTCCGGGCCCGTAGCTCAGCGGTCAGAGCCGGCCGCTCATAACGGCTTGGTCGCAGGTTCGAATCCTGCCGGGCCCACCAGATCCCCGCGCCGTCGCGGTCGACCGTCAGCCCGGCGCGACCTCGAGGGCGCGGGCGAGAGCCGCGACGTCGATCGCCTCTTCGAGGCGGGCATAGGCCCCGCAGAGGAGGAAGCGGACGTTGTTCTCGACGACCTCGCGGTCGGCCCGCTGGTCCGTGCGCAACGGCAGGAGGTCGAAGAGCCGCCGGCCGGAGCTCCGGCCGAGAAGATGAGCCGGGCGGGGCTCGGCGGCGAGCGAACGGGCGAGCCGGTCGAGGATCTCCCGCTCGATCGCCTCGAGGTCCAGGGGCACGGCGGGTTCGCCGTGATGACGGAGGGCGCGGTGGACGACCGGCGCCAGTCGCTCCGGACGCGCCGCGGCGTCGGCACCGGCCCGGCGCAACAGCGACTGAGCGAGTTCGGCGAGATCGCCCAGCAACACCGGGAAGCCGTTCCAGCGCGAGCGAGCCAGAGCCTCGGCGAACTCCTCCTGGTCGAAGAGTTTGGCCCAGTCGCAACCCGCCCGGGCCCGACAATATTCGATGGTCGCCTTCTGGGCGACGAAGGCCGCTTCGCCGGCGAGCAGGGCCGCGAGCTCCTCCGGGGTCCGACAAGCGGCTGCGGAACCCGGTCGGCCGATCGTCCGTCGGAGGATGTTCTTGATCCGTTCGAGCGCTGCGGCAGCGTGTCCCATCATGGTCCCGTCGGGGCGGTCGCGGTGCGTCCTTGCGCCCACCTTACAGCGGATTAGCGTCGTGAAACATCGCCCTGCGGCCCGTGCCGGGGTCGTCCGCCGGTCGGCGGGCGGCGGACGCGGCGGAGCGGGGCGCAAGACGACCACCCGAAGACGGAGGCGAAGCCGAGCGTCGTGAACCGGGTGGAGCGGGAGGTGGTACATGCAGCCGTCGACACGTGCCGAAGAGCATTGGCGCCGCACCCGCGGCCTGATGCTCGTTTCGTTGCTGATCTGGTTCATATTCAGCTTCGGGATTCACTTCTTCGTCGAGCCGCTCAATCGTATTACGTTCCTGGGTTTCCCCTTGGGATTCTACATGGCGGCGCAGGGCTCTTTGATCGTCTTCGTCGTTCAGATCTTCTGGTTCGCCTGGAAGCAGAACAAGATCGACGAAGAGTGCGGCATGGCCGAGGAGGAGTGAGAGCCCATGCAAGACGCATTCACCGCCAACCTCGGTAAGATCTACACCTACTACACGGGCGGCTTCATCACATTCGTCATCGTGCTCGCCATTCTCGAGCAACTCGGTGTGCCGTCCTATGTAATCGGTTATCTTTTCGTTCTATTGACGATAGCTGTCTATGCTGGAATAGGCTACATCTCCCGTACCGCCCAAGTGTCGGAATATTACGTCGCCGGCCGACGGGTGCCGGCCTTCTACAACGGCATGGCGACCGCCGCCGACTGGATGAGTGCCGCCTCGTTCATCGGGATGGCAGGCTCGCTCTACGCCCAGGGCTACGACGGCCTCGCCTTCATCCTGGGCTGGACCGGCGGCTACGTGCTCGTGGCGGTGCTGGTCGCGCCTTATCTGCGCAAGTTCGGCGCCTACACGGTGCCCGACTTCCTCGCCGC
This sequence comes from Geminicoccaceae bacterium, assembly GCA_036759485.1. GTDB lineage: Bacteria > Pseudomonadota > Alphaproteobacteria > Geminicoccales > Geminicoccaceae > JANXAZ01. The sequence continues at coordinate 2,296 of DAIOUO010000289.1, forward strand.
CCGCTACGGCGGCAACCTCGCCCGGTTCGTCGGCGTCGTGATCCTCGTGAGCTGTTCCTTCATCTATCTCATGGGACAGCTGACCGGCACCGGCCTCGTGATGGCGCGGCTGATCGGTATCCCCTTCGAGTACGGGGTCTTCGTGGGCCTGCTCGGCATCCTGGTCTGCTCGATGCTGGGCGGCATGCGGGCCGTCACCTGGACCCAGGTGGCCCAGTATATCGTGCTCATCATCGCCTATCTGATTCCGGTGGTGATTCTCTCGACGCAGAAGACCGGCGTCCCGGTGCCACAGCTCACCTATGGCTCCATTCTCGCCGAGATCACCAACCTCGAACGTACCGCGGAATACATCGCGCCCTATGTCGGCGCCGCCAAAGGCCACGCGACGCCGTTCTGGTTCCGTGATCCTCTCAACTATTTCGGCCTCATTCTCTGCCTCATGGTCGGAACCGCGTCCCTGCCGCACGTGATCATGCGCTACTTCACGACGCCTAGCGTTCGTGACGCGCGCAAGTCGGTCGGCTGGTCCCTGCTGTTCATCTTCATCCTCTATTTCACGGCGCCGGCCTATGCGGTGTTCGCGAAGTACGAGGTCTTCACGAACGTTCTGGGGAAGGACATCTCGACCCTTCAAGCGGTGGCGGCGCTGCCGTCCTGGGTCTTCACCTACGGCAAGATCGGGCTCGTGAAGATCTGCGGGGCCAACGCTGCGAGCCCGGAGGCCGTGTTCGCCGCCTGCCAGGCGGTCAAGAACGCAGCCGGCAATCTGGCGCCGGTCACGAAGTTGACCTTCAACCAGTTCGCCATCGCCCCCGACACGGTCGTGCTCGCTACGCCCGAGATCGCGGGCCTGCCCTACGTCATCGCCGGCCTCGTGGCGGCCGGCGGTCTCGCCGCGGCACTCTCGACAGCCGACGGGCTGCTCTTGGCGATCGCCAATGCCCTGAGCCACGATATCTACTACAAGATGATCGACGCTCACGCATCGACCGCGCGTCGATTGATCGTCGCCCGGCTTCTCCTGATCCTCGTGGCCCTCGTGGCGGCCTACACGGCGATCACGCTGCCACAGGGGATCCTCATCTTCGTGTCTTGGGCTTTCTCGGTCGCCGCCTCGGGGTTGTTCCCGGCCCTCGTGCTCGGCGTGTTCTGGAAGCGTTGCACGGCACCCGGTGCCATTCTCGGGATGATCGCCGGCTACGCGACCTGCATCTATTACATGTTCGGTACCGAATATTACGGTATCCCGAAGTGGTTCGCGGGCACCTGGCTGACTCAGCAGGGGCTCAACAACATCGCCTCGGGCATGATCGGGATTCCCGTCGCCTTCCTGGTGACGATCGTCGTGAGCCTGCTCACCAAGGCGCCGTCCAAGGAGCTGCAGGACTTCATCGACCAGATCCGCATCCCGAAGGGCGGCGAGCTCGTGGGCGAGGCCAAGCCGGCCGGCGGTCACTGAGCAGCGAAGCCGTTCGGGTCGGGGAGCGGGGCCTTCGGGCCCCGCTCCTGTCTTCGCAGGGAGGCCGACGGTGGACGCGTTGATCGAGGCACTCGCCTGGTACTTCTTCCAGGACCCCGTCTTCGGGATCGGAAACTTTCTGCTCGCGGCCCTGATGTGGACCATGCTCGGCCGTTTCCTTCTCGGACTTTTCGTGCCGCCCGATTGGGACTTCTACATCTGGCGCTTCTTCCGCAAACTGACCGATCCGGTGATCGCGATCGTACGGCCGATCACGCCCTCTTTCATGGTCGAGGGCCTGATGCCGCTCGTCGCCGTGTGGTGGCTGATCGCGGCGCGCATCGCCTGGTGGATCTTCTGCCGCCTCCTCGGCCTGGCGCCCACGGTCGATTCGCCCTTCTGAGCGCGGTCCCGTCGCCGTGGCCCGAGAAGGACACGACCCGATCGAACGGGCGGCGGAGGTCTCGGTGCTGCGCGGGGTGGGCTTCGGGACGCTCGCGATCCTGTGCGCCTGCCTGGGCCTGGCCGGCTACCCCGTGGTAGCGCTACGGGTCGGCGCCGGCTCCACGCTCCTGATGGCGGCGATCCTCGAACTCAAGGCGCGCCTCGCGCCCCATCGACCCTACAAGCGGACCGAGGCGTGGCTGCTCCTGGATCCGCCACCCCGCCTACCGGCCGCGGTCGCCCAGCGACTCGTCGCCGGGGCCCTCGAGCGGGCGTTTCGCCGCTACGCGCGGCTCGCTTTCCGGCTCTCGATCCTCCTCTGGCTCGCGAGCCTTCTCCTGCGCTTCGCGGGCGGGACGGAGTGAGCCCCGAAAACAGCGAGGCGCGGGCGGGTGGCCCGGCCCCGCC
>DAIOUO010000290.1:0-4607 GCA_036759485.1 Geminicoccaceae bacterium
TCTCTGGACCGAGCGCGGCGTCTACCGGCCGGGCGAGACGGTCCATCTGGGCGTGCTCCTGCGCGATGCGCGGGCCGAGGCGGTCGCCGATCTGCCGGTCACCTTGAAGCTCCTGCGCCCCGACGGGATCGAGGCGGAGCGCCGCACGCTGCCGGGCGACCCGCTCGGCGGCGGCACGACGCGGTTCGAGGTCGCAACCGACGCCTACAGCGGGGTGTGGACCGTGACCGCCCATGCCGGGGCGGACGGGCCCGCGATCGGCTCGACCTCCTTCGTGGTCGAAGACTTCGTGCCGCCGCGGCTCGAGCTCGCGCTGCAGCCGGCGAGCCCGCGGCCCGACCCGGCGCAGCCGATCGCGGTGCGGGTCGAGGGACGCTACCTGTTCGGCGCGGCGGCGGGCGGGCTCGAGGGCGAGATGGAGCTCGTCGTCCGGCCGGCCGAGGCGCCCTTCCCCGAGCTGGCGGGCTTCGTCTTCGGACTCGCTCAGGAGAGCTTCCTGCCGCAGAGCGTACCACCTGTCGGCTTCGCGACCGACGAGAAGGGCATGGCCGAGGTCGAGCTCGCGCTCGAGAGCGTGCCGCAGACGAGCCGACCGCTCGAAGCCGTGATCCGGGCGCGGCTTCTCGATGTGGACGGTAGGCCGGCCCAGGCCGAGACGGTCGTGCCGCTCCTCGCCCCGGCCCGGCAGATCGGGCTGCGCGCGGCCTTCGCGGGCCCCCTACCGGAGGCCTCGCAGGCCGAGTTCGAGGTGGTGCTGGTCGACCCCGAGGGCCGACCCGTGGGTCCCGCCCGGCTGGACTGGGAGCTCCTCACCGAGGCGTACGACTATGCCTGGTTCCAGCGTGGCGGACGCTGGGAGTTCGAGCCCGTGGTGCGCGACAGCGCGGTGAGCGGCGGGACGCTCGAGATCGACCCGGCGGGCCGCGGCCGGCTCACGGTCCCGGTGCAGAGCGGTCGCTACCGCATCGAGGTCTTCGATCCGGACGGCCCGGCCGCCACGAGTGTGCGCTTCGGTGCGGGCTTCTGGGCCGCCGAGGCCGGCTCGGACCGGCCGGAGAAGCTCGCCCTCGCGGTCGAGCCCGCGGCCGAGCCGGGCAAGGTCCGGCTGCGGCTCGAGCCCGCCTTCGACGCGCGGGTGACGCTCTTCGTGGCGGATGCCGGGGTGCGCGCGGTGCACGAGCTCCAGGTGCCGAAGGGCGGGGCCGTTCACGAGCTCGAGGTAGGCCCGATCGGGCCCGGCGGGATGCATCTGCTCGCGAGTGCGGTGAGCGCGTCCGGGGCGGTGCTGCCGCGCCTCCCGCTGCGTGCGGTGGGTGCGGTCTGGCTGCCCGGCCCGCTCGCCGAGCGCCGGCTCGACCTGTCTCTCGAGGTGCCCGAGGCGATCCGGCCGGGGACCACGCTCGGGGTGCGGGCGAAGCTCGCGGCGCCGGTGGAGGAGGGCCCGGTTCGGGTCGTCCTCGCCATGGTCGACGATGCGATCTTGGGGCTCACCCGGTTCACGGCACCCGACCCGGTCGGCCATTATCTCGGCCGGCGGGCGCTGGGCATCGAGCTGCGCGATCTCTACGGCCGGCTGATCGATCCCGTGGGCGAGCTCGGCCGGGTGGCGACGGGCGGCGACCGGCGGGCGGCACTCCAGCTCCAGGGACTGGACGTGCGGACCTTCCGGACGGTCGCCACGATGACCGAGCCGCTCGTGCCGCGCCCCGACGGCACGCTCGAGGTGTCCTTCGAGGTGCCCGACTTCACCGGTCGGCTGCGCCTCGTGGCGGTGGCCTGGAGCCGCAGCCGGGTCGGCGCGGCCGAGGCCACGGTCCGCGTGCGCCCGCCGCTCCAGGCCGAGCTCGCGCTGCCCCGCTTCCTCGCACCGGGCGATCGGGCCGACATCCGGCTCGATCTGCTGCTCGCCGATGCGCCGGCCGGCACCTACCAGGTTCGGCTCGAGAGCGAGGGCCCGCTCGCCCTCGATCGGACCGCTCTCACCTTCCGCGACGTCGTGGCCGGCCGACGCCGCTTCGCGCCGCTCGCGCTCTCGGCCGGGGCGGCACCGGGGACGGGTCGGATCCGGCTGATCGCGAGCGGTCCCGACGGCTTCCGGCTCGAGCGGGAGTTCGAGCTCGCCGTGCGGGCGGCCCAACCCTGGCTCACCCGCCGCCAGCTCGTCGCGCTCGAGCCGGGCAGGAGCCTGACCCTGGGGCCGGCGCTCGCGAGCGAGTTCCTGCCCGGAACGGCGCGGCTGACCCTCGGGCTCTCGACCGTGCCGGCGCTCGACGTACCCGGCCTCTTGGCCGAGCTCGAGCGCTATCCCTACGGCTGCGCCGAGCAGACCGTGAGCCGGGCGCTGCCGCTTTTGGCCGCGGCCCGGATCGGTGTCCCACCGGGGCTCGCCCGACCGGAGGAGGCGGTGCAGCGGGCGATCGGCCGGCTCGCCTCGCTCGAGGGCAGCTCGGGCGGTTTCGCCGCCTGGTCGCCGGCTGGCGAGCGCGAGCTCTGGCTCACCGCCTACGTGCAGGACTTCCTGGACGAGGCGGCGACCGCGGGCGTGCCGGTGCCGGAGAGCCTCGTGGCGCGCAACCGGGCCTGGCTCGCGGCACGGCTCGCCGAGCTCGGCGAGAGCCCGGCCGAAATCGCGGCCGGCGCTTACGCGGCTCTGGTCCTGGCCCGTGCCGGGACGCTCGACCCCTCGCGGCTGCGCTATCTGGCGCTGCGCGGCGAGCCGCGTTTGCCGAGCGACGCCGCCCGGGCCCAGCTCGCGGCGGCGCTCGCGCGGTCGGGCGAGCGGGCGCTCGCGACGCGGCTCCTGGCCGGGCTCGGCGCCGGCCGCCGCGTGCCGCAGGGCCAATGGCTCGCCGATTACGGATCGGAACTGCGGGACGACGCGCTCGCCCTCGCGGTCGCCGCGGAGGAACGGCTCCTGCCGGTCGGCGCGCTCCTGCCGATCGCCGAGCGGGCGGCGCGGCGGGCGGCCGCCGAGCGCTGGCTCAGCACGCAGGAGCAGGCCTGGCTCCTGCGCGCCGCGGCCGCGCTCCGAGCCGAGGGCGCGATCGAGGCCGAGCTCGCGGGCGAGCGGCTCGCCGGGGCCGACACCGTCACCCGCAGCCTGCCGCTCACCCGCACGGGCGAACCCCTCGAGCTGCGCAACCGGGGTTCGGCACCGCTCTTCGTGGCGGTCGGGGTGAGCGGGATCCCCGAGACGGCCGGCCCGGCCGAGAGCCGCGGCTTCACCCTCTCCCGCCGGCTCCTGACGCCGCGCGGCGAACCGGTCGATCCCGCGCGCATTCGACAGAACCAGCAGATCGTGGTCCTGCTCGAGGGGGGCCCCGTGGAGCCCGGCCACCACCGGGCACTCCTCGTCGATCTGCTCCCGGCCGGCCTCGAGCTCGAGAGCGTGCGGCTCGTGGGCTCGCCCGCGCTCGAGCAGCTCCAGTGGCTCGGCGAGCTCGACGAGCCCCTGTTCGTGGGCCTGCGGGACGACCGGTTCGTGGCGGCCTTCGACCTCACACCGGCGCAGCCCGTCTTCCGCCTCGCCTATCTCGCGCGGGCGGTGACGCCCGGCAGCTACCTCCTGCCCGGCTCGCAGGTCGAGGACATGTACGCGCCCTCCCTGTTCGCCCGGACGGCCGCCGGTCGGCTGATCGTGGCGGGCCGCTGAGGCGCGGGTGCGGCTACGACGGCTCGCCCTCGCGGTCGGCCTGGGGGCGGGGTTCGGCGCAGCCCTCGCCTGGACGGCGGACCGGCTCTTCCCGCCGCCGCTCGAGCGGCTCGAGCGGACCTCGACCCTCGTGGTCGACCGGCGCGGCGATCTCCTGCGGCCGTTCACGACCGCGGAGGGGACCTGGCGGCTTCGGACCCGGACAGCCGATGTGGACCCGCTCTATCTCGAGCTCCTGCTCGCCGTCGAGGACCACCGCTTCCGCCGGCATCCGGGCGTCGACCCGCTCGCCGTGGCGCGGGCGGTGGTCCAGCTGGTCCGCCGAGGGCGCGTGGTCTCGGGCGCCTCGACGCTCTCCATGCAGGTGGCGCGGCTGCTCGAGCCCCGACCGCGTACGCTCGCCGCCAAGGCGATCGAGGCCCTGCGGGCGGTCCAGCTCGAATGGCGACTGGGCAAGGAGGGCGTGCTCGACGCCTGGCTCACCCTGGCGCCGATGGGCGGCAATCTCGAGGGCGTGCGCGCGGGCGCGCTCGCCTGGCTCGGCCGCGATCCGCATCGATTGAGCCCGGCCGAAGCCGCGCTGCTCGTGGCACTGCCGCAGGCGCCCGGCCGGCTGCGCCCCGATCTCGACCCGGCGGCGGCACGCCGAGCGCGCGATCGCGTGCTCGCGCGGGCGGAGGCCGTGGGGTTGCTCGACCCTGGGACGGCGGCCGCGGCACGCGCGGCACCCCTGCCCGAGGCGCGCCGGCCGATGCCCTTCCACGCCCCGCATCTCGCCGAACGCCGGGCGCGGGCGGCCCCGGCCGGCGCCCGAATCGCGACCACCCTCGACGGCGATCTCCAGCGCGGCCTCGAGCGGCTCGCCCGCGACCAGCTCGACCGGTTGCCGCCGCCGGTCGATCTCGCGCTCCTCGTGGTCGAGACTGCGAGCGGAGCGATCCGGGCGGCCGTGGGC
>DAIOUO010000291.1:0-4605 GCA_036759485.1 Geminicoccaceae bacterium
TCCCAGGGCTCGACCACGAGCTTCAAGCGGGCGAGCAGGGGGTCTTGCCGCAGGGCCGAAAGGAAGGGGCCGTCGGGCGCGAAGCCCCCTTCCTCGCGGGCGAGCGTGGTCGCGAGATCGAGGCGGACCCCGTCGACCCCGAGCGCCGCCCAGTGGCGCAGGGCGTCCATGACGAGGCGCAGCACGATCGGCCGGTCGACCGCGAGCGCGTTGCCGCAGCCCGTGGGGTCCTCGTAGCGGCGGGGCTCGCCCGGCCGCAGCCGGTAGTAGCTGCGGTTGTCGAGTCCACGCAGGGAGACGGTGGGGCCGAGCTCGTCGCCCTCGCCCGTGTGGTTGAGGACGAGGTCGAGGATCGCCTCGAGGCCGGCACCGTGCAGCGCTTCGATCGCGGCGGCGAGCTCGTCGAGCTCGCCCGTGGCCAGAAGGCGCGGGTCGACCGCCATGAAGGCGGCGGGATTGTAGCCCCAATAGTTGACGAGGCCCTTGCGGGCGAGGTGCGGCTCGTCGATGGCGGCGGTGATCGGCATGAGCTCGACCGCGCTCACCCCGAGGCGGACCAGGTGCTCGAGGGCGGCCGGATGGGCGAGCCCGGCGAGGGTGCCGCGGATCGAAGGCGGCAGCTCGGGGTGGAGGCGGGTGAAGCCCTTGACGTGGAGCTCGTAGAGCAGGGTGGTCCGCCAGGGCGTGGCCGGCCGCGGCCCGGTCGCGGGCCGTGGCGCCAGAAGGCACGCCTTCGGCATGTCCGCGGCGCTGTCGAGACGGCAGAAGGAGAGATCGCGCGCGGGATCGTCGGGATCGTAACCGAACAGCGGCCGGGCGAGCCGGAAGGGGCGGTCGATCGCCCGCGCCCAGGGATCGAGCAGGAGCTTGTGCGGGTTGAAGCGGAGGCCGCGCTCGGGATCGAAGGGCCCGTAGGCGCGCAGCCCATAGCGGGTTTCGGGTGGCAGGTCGGGCAGGAGACCGTGCCAGACGCCGTGGCTGCGTTCGGGCAGCGCGATCCGCTCGAGCTCGCGCTCGCCCGCCGCATCGAACAGGCAGAGCTCGACCCGCTCGGCCTCGGGGGCCGGGATCGCCACGTTGACGCCCCGCGGGGACGGGGTGAGGCCGGGCGGCTCGGGCGCGCCTTCGCGGAGCCGGCGCAAGCGTTCAGTCCACGAGCCGGTCGATCATCGGCTGGGTGATCAGGCAGACGCCGCGCTCGGTGCGGCGGAAGCGGCGGGCGTCCTCTTCGGGGTCCTCGCCGACCACGAGGCCTTCGGGGATGCGCACGCCGCGATCGACGATCACGTCCTTGAGCCGGGCGTGCCGGCCGATGTCGACATAGGGCAGCACGACCGCGCGCTCCAGGCGGGCCCAGGAGTGGACGTGCACGCCCGTGAAGAGGAGCGAGTTGCGCAGCGTGGCGCCCGAGACGATGCAGCCGCCCGAGACGAGCGAGCTCACCGCGCTGCCGCGCCGGCCCTCGAGATCGTGGACGAACTTGGCGGGCGGGGTGATCTCGGCATAGGTCCAGATCGGCCAGCCGCGATCGTAGATGTCGAGCGCCGGCACGGTCGCCGTCAGGTCGATGTTGGCGTCGAAATAGGCATCGAGCGTGCCGACGTCGCGCCAATAGGGCTCGGCCTCCTCGCGCGAGCGGATGCAGGAGCGGGTGAAACGGTGGGCGAAGGCGTTGCCGTCGGCCACGATCTTGGGGATCAGGTCCTTGCCGAAATCGCGGCTCGAGGTCGGATCGACCGCATCGGCGCGCAACCGATCGAACAACAGCCGGGTGGCGAAGACGTAGATGCCCATGCTCGCGAGCGCCCGGTCGGGCCGGTCCGGCAGCCCCGGCGGGTCGGCCGGCTTCTCGACGAAGTCGAGGATGCGGTCGGAGGCGTCGACGCGCATGACACCGAAGCCTCGGGCGTCGGCGCGCGGCACCTCGATACAGCCGACCGTGACGTCGGCCCCGCTCTCCACGTGCTGGCGCAGCATGGCGCCGTAGTCCATCTTGTAGATGTGGTCGCCCGCCAGCACGACGATGTAGTCGGGCCCGTAGCTCTCGATGATGTCGATGTTCTGATACACGGCATCGGCCGTGCCCAAGTACCACTGGTGTTCGGTGACGCGCTGGCTGGCCGGCAGGATGTCGAAGCTCTCGTTGCGTTCCTGGCGGAAGAAGGTCCAGCCGTTCTGGAGATGGCGGATCAGGCTGTGGGCCTTGTACTGGGTGGCGACTGCGAAGCGGCGGATGCCGGAATTGAGGGCGTTGGAAAGGGCGAAGTCGATGATGCGGGTCTTGCCGCCGAAATAGACCGCGGGTTTGGCTCGCTTGTCGGTCAGTTCGAAGAGCCGCGAGCCGCGCCCGCCGGCGAGCACGTAGGCCATCGCCTGGCGGACGAGCGCCGTGCTCGGCATGGCACCCTCCCGATCCGCCCCGGTCGGCCGGCGGCCGGCCGCTCCTCCCCCGGCCACGGCGAGGATGGCACGACCCTGCGAGCGCCGTCCACCGGGCTCATCCGGCCGCGACCGGCGCCGGGCGCGCCCTCGCCTCGGCGGCCCGACGCGCCCCCGCGGCCGGCCCCCAGACCCGCTCGCGATACTCCTCGATCGCCCGGTCGACGCTGAACCAGCCGCAGCCGGCGATCGACAGCCCGGCCTCGCGCCACCAGGCCGCGGGATCGCGCCAGAGCGCGTCGACCGCCCGCTGGGCCGACCAATAGGGGGCGAAGTCGGGGCAGACCATGAACCAGTCGTGGTGGCGCAGCGATTCGACGATCGGCCGGTAGCGCTCGGGCTCGCTCGGCGACAGCAGACCGCTGCCGATCGCCTCGAGGGCGGCCGAAAGGCGCGGTGTCTCGGCGACGAGCGAGGTCATGTCGAGCCCGCGCGCCCGTCGCGCCGCCACCTCCTCGGCCGAGAGGCCGAAGAGGAACAGATGCTCCCTGCCGATCCGCTCGGCCATCTCGACCGTGGCGCCGTCGAGCGTACCGATCGTGAGCGCCCCGTTGAGCGCGAGCTTCATGTTGCCGGTACCGGAAGCCTCCATCCCGGCGGTCGAGATCTGCTCGGAGAGATCCGCCGCCGGGATCACGAGTTCGGCGAGGCTCACATTGTAGTTCGGCAGGAAGACGACCTCGAGCCGACCCTCGACCAGGGGATCGGCCCGGATCGCCTGCGCCACGTCGCACGCCAGTTGGATGATCAGTTTGGCGCGGTGGTAGCCGGCCGCGGCCTTGCCCGCGAAGATCTTGACCCGGTGCGGCCAGTCGCCGGCCGGATCGGCCCGGATCGCCTGCCAGAGCGCCACGGTCTCGAGGAGGTTCAACAGCTGGCGCTTGTATTCGTGGATGCGCTTGACGTGGACGTCGAAGAGCGCGTCGGGGTCGAGCGCCAGGCCGAGCTCGCGCTCGACCCAGCGGGCGAGGCGGAGCTTCGCCGCCCGCCTGGCGCGGGCCAGACGGTCGCGGAAGGCGGGATCCTCGGCCAAGGGCCGCAGCCGCTCGAAGCGCTCGCCGTCGACCTGCCAGCCGGGCCCGAGCGCCTCGCCGAGCAGCGCGGCGAGCGCCGGGTTGCACTGCTCGACCCAGCGCCGCAGCGTGACACCGTTGGTCACGTGGGTGATGCGCCCGGGGAGCACCCGGTCGAGTTCGACGAAGAGGCTCTCGCGCACGAGCCTGCCGTGCAGCCGCGAGACGCCGTTGACCACGGTCGAGCCGACATAGGCGAGATGGCCCATCCGGACCCGCCTGCCGTCGCGTTCGTCGATCAGCGAGACGGCGCGCAGGAGCTGGTCGTCGCAGTCGGGACGCGCACGCACCGCTGCCAGATGGCGGGCGTTGATCTCGAAGACGATCTGCAGATGGCGCGGCAGGAGCCGGTCGAAGAGCGGCAGCGGCCAGCTCTCGAGCGCCTCGGGCAGCAGCGTGTGGTTGGTGTAGCGCACGCTCGCCCGGGTGAGCGCGAAGGCCTCGTCGAAGCCGAGGCCGTGCTCGTCGACCAGGAGGCGAACCAGCTCCGGGACGGCGAGCGCCGGATGGGTGTCGTTGAGCTGGATCACGACCTTCTCGGGGAGCGAGCGGAAGTCGCCGAACTGGCTCAGATGGCGGCGGAGCAGGTCCTGCAGCGAGGCCGAGGTGAAGAAATATTCCTGCTGCAGGCGGAGCTCGAGGCCGCGCGGCGTGCTGTCGTCCGGGTAGAGGACGCGCGAGATGGCCTGGGCCGCGAGCTGCTCGGCGAAGGCGTCGAGATGCTCGCCGCGGTTGAACACGTCGAGCCGCATCGATTCGGGAGCGCGCGCCGACCAGAGCCTGAGCGTGTTCACGCTGCGGCCCTGCCAGCCGACGATCGGCGTGTCGTAGGCGACGGCCACGACGGTGCGGGCGGGCCTCCAACGGGCGGGGCCGGCGGGGCCCTCGGGTGCCTCGACCGTGCCGCCGAAGCCGATCCGATAGGCGACCTCGGGCCGCTCGAACTCCCAGGGATTGCCGAAGGTGAGCCAGTCTTCCGGCAGCTCGACCTGGCGGCCGTCGCGGATCTGCTGGCGGAAGAGGCCGTGATCGTAGCGGATGCCGTAGCCGAAGCCGGCGATGCCGAGCGTCGCCATGCTCTCGACGAAGCAGG
>DAIOUO010000292.1:0-4594 GCA_036759485.1 Geminicoccaceae bacterium
ACCATCCCGGTGCCCGCCACGACCTGTTCTTCGAGCGGCCCGTGGTCCGCGAACGGCTCTGGGCCGACCTCCTCGCCTTCTTCGCCGGGCGAGTCGAGGAGGCCTCGCCCCACGCGGCCAGGCGGGCCGCCGAGCCGGCCGCCGCCGATCCGGTCCGAGCGGGCGGCCCGCCGACCCTTCCTTCCGCTCGAGGCGTCGCCACTGCCTCCAGGGGCGAGGGCGAATCTCCGCCGGCGAGCCGAGCCGTGCCGGAAGCCACCGGGCGGTAGCGGCCGACCGTTTCGCTTCCTCGGCACGGCCGAGCGTTCCACCACGTCGCTCGGTGGGCGGCCGTGCCGGTGGGGCCGGGACGTGGTGAAGCGGGCTCCGTGTGCCTGCAACGGACCCGTTCGCGGCGGTCCGCGCTCCCACCGGGGGCCGGCTCGTCTGCGGCGTCCTCCACCACCGCGTCCGATGCGTGCGATCGTCCCGCGGTCGGACTCGGTCGATGTGGTGCCGTTCGTCCGCGCGCGGGACGAGCCGGATCCCGGCATCGGATCGTCCTCCATACCGAGCCGCCCGCTTCCGCGCCTCGCACACCGCGTCGAGGCGCGGGAGGCCGAGATCGGGGCCCGCGAGGCGGCGCCCGCGCGGGACACGGGGCAGACCCGGCGAGCACTCGTCCGCTGGATCGGCCTCCTCTGCGGAAAACCCGTGCGACGCAATCCCGCCGCGCCGCCCGGGGAGTGCTCGCGGCCGAGGCTCGAACCTGCGATGCGATCGACGGTTCGATCGGCCGGCGATCGGCGCAGCGAGGGCTCGTCCGGCGCCGTGCCGTCGGGGCGGGCCGCTCGGAACCGTGCCGCCGGAAGCGGAGCCGAAGATCGGGTAGATTCGCCCGGACCCGTGAGGCCGGGTCGAAGGTCGTCCGAGGCGGTTCGGCCGTGGTCGGTTCGAGCGACGCCCCGTCCGGTGGGACCCCGAAACAGGGAGCGTCGGCGGGTGGCGGCAAGGAATGCCACCCTGCGCGACCTTTCGGCCGTTTCGATCGAGCTCTACGGCCGCCTGCTGCCGAGCGGGTCGCGGGGCCGAAGGCTGTCGCGAACGGGGGCACCCGATGGGCGATGGCGAGGACGGGGCTGCGGCCGCCCGTTGCCGGTCGCGAGCCTCGGGTCGCTCGCGGCCGGCCGGCGCGGATCGGCGTCGGGAAGCGCCGGACGGGGCACCGGGGCGTCGCGTCGCGACCCGGTACGCCGGACCGCCACCGGCCCCTATGCTTCCTTCGAGCCGCCGCCGGAGAGGTCCCTCGCTGGACCAGGGGGGTGTCGGGCCCGGACGGGGCGTCGGGCCGTGGATCGGCAGCACCGAGCGCCCACCATCGGTTTCTCCGCGGGCTCCCGGTCCGCAACGGTCCGGGGCCGGGTTCCGCTGCGGGAAACGACGGAGGCGCAGCCGGCGCCCGCCGCGCGTGGACACCCGGCGCGTGTTCGCACCCGGTGTCCCTTCGGTCGAATCCCGCCGTCGCCGAGCGGGCTTCCGGTCCGCGCAGCGGCTTCGAAGCGAGCCGGCGGGACCCGGCCGGCGGCCTCGGGGAGGCGAGCGAAGGCAGCCGAGCGCCGACGCGCTCGGCGGGCGAACGGCGAGGCCTCGGCTCGGCTACGATTCCCGGTTCGGCACGGGGGCCGCTCGCGTTCGGCACGCCGAGCCGAACCCCGGGAAACACGCTCGGGTACCGTGTGCGAGGAGAGATCCGGCGCAAGGGGGGGCGCCGCCGTGGAAGCCCGTGACCACGGTCGAAACCCGTCCGCCGGGAACCGCGCGACTTCATCGTGCGCGGAGCACCGAATGCCCCTGCCGCGCGCTCGTGCCCGGCCGCGAGGCGAGCGTGCCGCCCTCGGCCGGAGGACCCGACACCCCACGAGGCTCGAGCCGCCGGGGCGAGCCAGCCCGGGCATCGCGGACGCCAGCGGGCGGGAAGCGACGCATCACGCGCGGCGAGCGGGAGGCGTCGCCGCGTCGTGCGCGATGTCGGGCGGGGGCCGGGCTCGGCGGCCCGGGCGCTCAGCCGAGATCGTCCTCTTCTTCCTCGATCGGCTCGTCGCGTTCGGCCGGCGGCTCCGCCACCCGCTGGCGGGCGATGAAGGCGTGGAGTTCGGCCAGATCGATGAACTGGTCGGATTGCCGGCGCAACTCGTCGGCGATCAGGGGCGGCGTGGTGCGGATCGTGCTGATCGTCGAGACCCGGACCCCGCGCCGCTGGACCGCTTCGACCAGTCGCTTGAAGTCGCCGTCACCGGTCACGAGGACCACGTGGTCGACGTGCGGGGCCAACTCCATCACGTCGACGGCGATGTCGACGTCCATGTTGCCCTTGTACTTGCGCCGGCCGGTCGCCTGGCTGAACTCCTTGAGCGGCTTGGTGACCATCGTGTAGCCGTTGTAGTCGAGCCAGTCGACCAGCGGCCGGATCGGCGAGTATTCCTGCTCGTCGAGCAGCGCCGTGTAGTAGTAGGCGCGGATCAGCCGGCCACGGCTCGCGAACACGTCGAGGAGCCGACGATAGTCGATGTCGAAAGCGAGAGCGCGTGCGGCCTGGTAGAGATTGGCGCCGTCGATGAACACGGCGATCCGCTCGTGCGGGTTGAACCAGCGAGCCGGCCCGGTGGTGGCCATGGCGAATAGTCCTCCACGAACGCCGGGGCCCAGCCCCGGTCCGTTGCTGGCGGCGGTCCCGGGGCCGTTGCCCGGCCCGGCTCGCCGCGTCCTTGGCGCGCGCGGGGTGCGCTAGCACGTCGCTCCCCCGGTGGCCAGAGCCGCTCGTCGGCGGCTGGCTTCCGCTCGCCGCCTGCGCTACCTACATTTGGGACGAACATGGTCGCAGGAGCAACGGGGACCAGATGGCCAGGATCACGGTCGAGGACTGCATCCAGCGGGTGCCGTCGCGTTTCGAGCTCGTGATGCTCGCCGCCCAGCGGGCGCGCGACATCTCCGCCGGCGCACCGCTGACGGTCGACCGCGACAACGACAAGAACCCGGTGGTGGCGCTGCGGGAGATCGCGGAAGGCACGATCGACCTCGACCATCTGCGCTACGAGCTGGTGCACGGGCTGCGCCGGCACGTCGAGGTGGAGAGCGAGGAGCCGACCGATCTCGCCAAGGAGCTCGAGGCGCTCCTGCCGCCGCCCGAGGTGGGTGCCGTGGCGCCGATGCCGGCCGGCATATCCTATGCGGAGCACGACGTTCCGGATCAGGACTGAGCCGGCGGCCGGCGGCCGGCCCGCGGGGCGGGTGCCGTGACCGCGGCGCTCGCTGCCGGGGCTCCGACACCGGAACCCGCTCCCGAGGCCGCCCGGGCGCAGCGGCGAGCGCCGCTGCGCCAATACGAGCTCGTCGAGCGGGTCAAGGCCTACGACCCGAGCGCCGACGAGGACCTCCTGAACCGCGCCTACGTGTTCGCCATGAAGGCTCACGGCGCGCAGCTGCGGGCCTCGGGCGATCCCTACTTCCATCATCCGGTCGAGGTCGCGGGCATTCTCACCAGTCTCCGGCTCGACAGCGCCTCGATCGCCACCGCGCTCCTGCACGACACGGTCGAGGACACCGGCGCCACCCTCGACGAGATCCGCAGGCTGTTCGGCCCCACCGTCGCCCGCCTGGTCGACGGGGTCACCAAGCTCAACAAGCTCGAGCTGCAGTCGCCGCGTACCGAGCAGGCGGAGAACTTCCGTAAACTCTTGCTCGCGATGTCGGAGGACATCCGGGTCCTGCTCGTGAAGCTGGCCGACCGCCTGCACAACATGCGCACGCTGCACTTCATCAAAGATCCGGAGAAGCGGCGGCGGATCGCGCTCGAGACCATGGAAATCTACGCTCCGCTCGCCGAGCGGATCGGCATGGAGCGGATGAAGGCCGAGCTCGAGGACCTCGCCTTCGCCGAGCTCTGGCCCGAGGCGCGGGCCTCGATCGTCCACCGGCTCGAGCAGCTGCGGCCGGCCGGTTCGGCCCTGATCGAACGGATCGTCGAAGAGCTCAAGGCGACGCTCGCCGAGGCGGGGATCGAGGCCGAGGTGACGGGCCGCGAGAAGGCGCCCTGGTCGATCTGGCGCAAGATGGAGCGCAAGAACGTCGCCTTCGAGCAGCTCGCCGACATCATGGCCTTCCGGGTGCTCGTCGACTCGGTGAGCGCCTGTTACGCCGCGCTCGGGGCGGTGCACGCGCGCTACGCCATGCTGCCCGGCCGCTTCAAGGACTTCATCAGCACCCCCAAGCCCAACGGCTATCGCTCGCTGCACACCACCATTCTGGGCCCCGAGCGGCGCAAGATCGAGGTCCAGATCCGCACCCGCGAGATGCACGAGGTCTGCGAGCTCGGAGTGGCGGCGCACTGGGTCTACAAGCAGGAGACCGGGGTCACCGAAGGGAAGCGTTATCGCTGGATCCGCGAGCTCCTCGAGATCCTCGAGCACGCCCAGGAGCCCGAGGAGTTCCTCGAGCACACCAAGCTCGAGATGTATTCGGACCAGGTCTTCTGCTTCACGCCCAAGGGTGATCTGATCGCCCTGCCGCGTGGGGCGACCCCGGTCGACTTCGCCTATGCCGTGCACTCCGAGGTGGG
>DAIOUO010000293.1:0-4592 GCA_036759485.1 Geminicoccaceae bacterium
TCGTCGGCAACATGCGCTGCGGCCTCTTGCCGAAGGGACCGGTCCGTCGCGCGGGCGTGTTCGGCGGTTCGAACATCCACATCTTCGACCCGCCTCATGCCGACGGGAAGAGGGACCTGGATGCCGCCGGGGCGGCGGCTCGCCCTGCCGAGCGTTCGACTTCGGGGGAGGTTACGCGCACGTGAGCGCGGATCGCATGGTCGCTGTTTCCGGTGGGGTCCGGTCGGCGTCGGCGGTTCGTCGGCGGGACGGGATCTTGCGGCGGGGGGTCCGCCATCGCGCCGACTGTCTCTAGGTGCCGACGGTCCGGACGATGGCGTTGGTCATCGCCCATCCGGTCCATTTCTCCGTCGATCTGTCATTCTACGATACCGTGCCGAGCCCCGCTGTCGGGGACGAGATTCGGGGCGGCCTCGAGAACTACGGTCGGAGTCCGGCGAACGAATCGTTGCACGAGGTCACCGTCAACACCCTGCTCCGGGCGCTCTGGTCGGCCCTGTCCGCCTTTCTCCCGGGCCTCGGTGCGGCTCTCGTGCGCGACCGGAGGTCCCGCGGGCGGGGGCCGCTCCGCGGTGTCCTCCGGGTGCCCTTGATGATCGCCGCCGTCGCCGCGTCCTGCACCCTGCGCCGGACGTACCACCGAGATTTCGGGCTGATCGGTCCCGTGCTCGCGCATGGGCGTGGTGGAGCGGCCGATCGACTTCCACGACGAGATCGGTCGCGCGTCGGCGTTCCCGATCGTAGTCGACCAGTCGAAAGAGTTCCCCTTCGCCACGCCGTTCGTCGTGACGGGTAGTGGACCAGCGGGTGCTTCGGATATCGGGACGACGGCGATCCACGATCTGGCCTTCGGGCGGATCCGTTTCGGGCTCGCCTCCGCCGATCCCGTGGTCCTCTTGGTGGTGACGATGGCTATGGGCCACTTCTACGTCCGCGCCCTCACCCGTGGCGACGAGCGGAGGGCCGGGTGAGGCCTCGGCCGAGTCGGATCGGCCCGAATGGCTGGACGATCGGCGGCTGGGTGTTCCTGGTGGCGATCACCCCGTTCGCCTGCCTTCCGATGCTCGCGATGCTCGTGACCTCCCTCGAGACCCGTTTCACGGCCTTCCGATATCCACCGAAGTGGAGCCCCTCGACATCGACGCTCGAGGGGTAGGTTCGTCTGCCCTCGCCGGAGAACGACGCCGGTCGCGAGTTCCCGATCTGTCTCCGGAACAGCATGTACGTCTGGGCGGCCACGACCGCGCTCGGCGTGATGTTCGCAGTTCCCGAGGCCTATGCTTTCTCGCGGTTCTGCGTTCAGGGCAGGAACCTGCTGTTCTACACGGTGCTCGTGCACACCATGTTCTCCGCCCTAGTGTCCCTGATCCCGCCTTTCATCCTCATGCGGTGGCTCGCGCTCGTGACCACCCGCTCCTCCTTGATCCCGGCGTACCTCGTCTTCGTGCTGCCGCTCTCGATCCGGCTGCTCGAAGGCTTCCACGACGACCTCCCACCGCAGCTCGAGCAGGTGACGCGGATCCGCGGCGCGACGCGTTTCGCGACCTTCTTGTGTGTCGTCGTGCCCCTCTCGCACCGCGCATCGTCGCCACCGCTATCTACTCCTTCGTCGTCGCATGGAACGAGTATCTCTATGCGCTCACCTTCGTCGACGACAGATCGAAGTTCACCTCACCCGTGGGGCTGCCGCACTTCTTCTCCGGTTACGGTGCCGACTGGCCGGGTCTCGTGGCCGCCTCGTTCATCACGAGCGTGCCGGTGGTGGCGTTGTTCCTCGTCCTTCAGAAGGACTTCGTGCGCGCGCTCACCGAGGGTGCAATCGAGTCTTGCACGGGCTGCAGCACGAGGGACGAACAGCCGATCGTAGGGCGATGGCACGGGCGCGAGTGCAGGAGGTCTCGAAGATCTCGGGTGACGTGGTGGCGGTGGACCGCGTCACCCTCACCGTCGAGGACGGTCGTGGCGCTCGTCGGGCCTTCGGGATGCGGCGAGACCACGACGCTCCACCTCGTGGCCCGCCTTCTCGAGCTCGGAGACGGCGAGATCGGGATCGGCGATCGCCTCGTCAACGACCTCGACCCCAAGGACCGCAACATCGCGACGGTTTTCCGGAACTACGCGCCCTCCGCGAAGAAGACGGTCTACAACGCTCTGGCATTTCCCTTCCGGGTGCGCAGGACGCAGCAAGCCGAGATCGACCGCGAGGTCCGCTCGGCCGCCGCACTCCTCGGCATCGAGCGTCTCCTCGCCCGACGGGAGCCGTCGGGCCACCAGCAGCAGCGGATGGCGCTCGGCCGCGCGCTGGTCCGTCGCCCGCACGTCTTCCTCATGGACGAGCCGCCATCGAACCTCGACGCCGAGCTCCGCGTGCAGATGCGTGCCGAACTCGAGCGCTTCCATCGAGACCTCGAGGCCACGGTCGTCGACGCGACCCACGACCAGCTCGAGGCCGTGGCCATGGCCGACCGGATGGCGGTCACGAGCAACGGTTGCTCCCGCGGAACGACACTCCCGAGCGGATGTTCACCCGTCCGATCAACGGGTTCGTGGCGGGCTCGGTGGGCAGCCCGGCGACGCACCCGATCCCGTCCACGGTCGTGGCCGAGGACGGGCGGATCCGGCTCGTCGGCGCCGACGGCTGGCGGCCCGAAGTCTCTCCCGCCAATGCCCGCAATGCTCTAGGCGCGGGTTTCGAGGGAGTGGTCGCGGGCATCCGGCACGGCGCCGTCCGCCTGCACCGAGAGGGTGTGGCGGGTGCCGTCCCCGGCCGGCTCTGCGCCCGCGCGCCGACCGGCGACGTGACCTGTGTCCATGACGCGCTCCGCCCTTCGGCGACCCTCGTCGTCAGTGCCCGGCCCGGCACCCGGCCGCGGCCGACGAGCGCGTCTGGCTCGAGCCGGGTCGGGTACGATTGCACCTCTGCGACGGGCGGACCCAGCGGGTGACCGACGGCCGAGCGGCTTCGGCCGGATGGACCAGAGGTGGCGCGGTTGAACACCGCGCGGATCGGCGCGGCCGTGGTTCGGGGCAACTTGCCCCGGGTCCCCGTGAGGATCGAAACGAATGTGGTCTCGACCGGGCTCGGCGAGGCCCGTTGGGGTACAGGTGTGGCCGCACTCGGTCTCGGGCCACGCCAGCCGGAACCTGTTCGAACCACGAGAGCACATCGGACCGACCGCGCACCGGTGGACCAAGGCCCGCGAGGCGCTCCGCCGCATGACCGACATTCCCTTCGTGATCGGCGAAGAGTTCGCCTCGAAGTGGCAACTCCACCCGTCTATCGAACAGGACGTTCACCGGTCCGATCGGGCCGACGTCTGCGACGTCGTCGGACTCACCGAGGCGACGAAGATCGCCGGCTGGAGCGAGGTCAACTGTTTCGATCTCATGCCGGACGACCCGCTCGGCGCCGTCTGTACGGCCGCCGCGGTCCACCTCGTTGCCGTCGCCCCTAGCTTCGCTGGGCTCGGGTACCGGGCCACGTCGTCCGAACGGCAGCTCGGCTTCGACGACCCGCCATCTTCCCGTTGCGGACCCGTCTCGAGCGCGCTCGCCAATCCGTTCCGACGGGGCCCGGGCTCGGCGTCGAAGTCGACGAGGCGACCTTCCTGTGCGAGCCGTTCCGCTTCGGGGAGCCGCCCCATCCGGGCCGCCGCCACGGCTACTTCACCAGCCGGTAGGGCTCGAAGATCCGGACCAACGACGTCACTCGCCTGCCCGGCGTCTGGTTCCGCGCGCTCGCCGAAATCGGCGCGGCCATCGTCGCCGGCACCCTCTTCCGCACCGACGTGCGCAACATCTTATCGAGGGTCCGGTCGCCTGGACCCGGGGCCGGGCGATCGTTGGACCGACTTTTGGCTCAAGCTGATGCCGAAACGGGAGGACCTCTACGGCGCGGCGGGCGGCAGCGAAGCGCCGCCAGCCGATCGGCCGGCGGAGCGACCCCGACCGCGAAGATCACCGATCTCGTACGCTCGGTCATCGACGAGAAACCGATCGCGCGGATCGCGACTGAGGAGGACATCAGCAACCAAGGTGAAGTCGAGCAGTACAAACTCCAGCTCGGGCCGCACATCCTCCATTTCCGCGAGGCGTCGATCGGTATCGACCCGCGCGACGTCGAGCGGATCGTGACGAGGATCCGCGAGCGGGGCGCCTCCGAGCCCCGAGGCAGCGCGGTGCGTGTCGTCGAGACGCCGCTCCGGGATCTCGCCGGCGAGGCGCGGGGCGATCCCGTGCCCCGGCTCCTCGGCGGCGCGAGGCCCCCGATCGCGTGCGCGTCTACATCGGCGCCCGCCGTCGTCCGATGAAGGGCGTCTCGCCGGAGGACCACGCTGCCGAGGTCCGCAAGACGAAATCGCTCCCCGAGCGGTTCGCCTTCGTCGAGACGGGCGTGGTCTTTCACTCGCCCGTGAAGCACCAGGTCCCGGATTTCCTCGTGGGCGAGTGTGATCCGCGCCCGTTCCACGGCGCCCTCGATTCGGCGCTCTCGACCGAGGGGGATGCGGCACCCGATCGCCCGCGTCGAGGCCGTGAGGGCCGAGCTCGGGAACGGGGTGGGCCTCGCCCTCGACTGCCGACCGGGCTGGACG
>DAIOUO010000294.1:0-4589 GCA_036759485.1 Geminicoccaceae bacterium
CGCCCTTGATCGTGTAACCTTCCTCGTAGAGGAGCTTGCGGATCAGGCGCAGGAGCTCGACGTCCTCGGGCCGGTAGTAGCGGCGGCCACCGCCCCGCTTGAGCGGCCGCACGGCCGGGAACTTGCTCTCCCAGAAGCGCAGCACGTGCTGGGCGACGTCGAGTTCCTCCGCGACCTCGCTGATCGTGCGGAACGCGCTCGAGGCCTTGGCCGGCCGCTCCTCGGCGGGTGCGGTCGGGGCCGGCTCTTCGTTCACGTGTTCCGCCCGGCGGCCGCGTTGATGCGGTCCTTGAGGACCTGGGAGGCGCGGAAGACGAGGACCTTGCGGGGCGGGATCGGCACCTCCTCGCCGGTCTTCGGGTTGCGGCCCACCCGCTTGCCCTTCTCGCGGACCGCGAAGGTGCCGAAGGAGGAGATTTTGACCGTGCCCGACTGCAGGACCGATTCGACGATCTCGCTCAGCACCTGGTCGACGAGCGCCGCCGATTCGCTGCGCGACAGCCCGACTTCCTGATAGACCGCCTCCGCGAGCTGCGCCCGCGTGACTGTTCGCCCGGCCACCGTCGCCTCCTCCCACATTCTCCGAAAAGGCTAGACCCGACAAACGGTTCCGTCAACGAAGAAGGGCGGTTCCGGCAACCGAGAAGGGGCCGCTCACCAGCGCAGCAGCGAGGCCCCCCAGGCGAAGCCGCCGCCGAGCGCGTTGACGGCGACGAGCCGGCCGGGCACGAGCCGCCCTTCTTCCACCGCCACGTTCAATGCGAGCGGGATCGAGGCCGCAGACGTGTTGGCGTGGCGGTCCACCGTGACGACGATCCGCTCGGGCGGCAGGCCCAGCCGTTTGCCGACCGCGTCGAGGATCCGGAGATTGGCCTGGTGCGGGACGAGCAGCTCGAGGTCGCCGACCGACAGCCCGGTCTCGGCCAGCACGGCGAGCACCGAATCGGCCAGCCGAGCCACGGCGTGCCGGAAGACCTCGCGGCCGTTCATCCGCAGATGCCCGGTGCTGCGCGTGGCCGAGGGCCCGCCGTCGACATAGAGGTCCTCGTAATGGCGGCCGTCGGCGGAGAGCCGGGTGGCGAGCAACCCGCGATCGGCGAGCGTGCCGGCCTGCCGGTCGGCGCGCAGGACCAGGGCACCGGCGCCGTCGCCGAACAGGACCGCGGTCGAGCGATCGGTCCAGTCGAGCAGGCGGGAAAAGGTCTCCGCACCGATCACGAGGGCGGTGCGAGCCTGGCCCAGACGCAGGAGCCCGTCGGCGAGCGCGAGGGCGTAGGCGAAGCCGGCGCAGACCGCCTGGACGTCGAAGGCGATGCCCGGGGGTGCTCCGAGCTTGCGCTGGACGGCCGTGGCGGTGGCCGGGAAGGTGTGGTCGGGTGTGCTCGTGGCGAGCACGATCGCCTCGATCGCGGAGGCCGCGAGGCCGGCGCGGGCGAGCGCCCGGCGCGCCGCCTCGAGCGCGAGGTCGGAGGTGAGCTCGTCCTCGGCGGCGATGTGCCGACGGGTGATGCCGGTCCGCTCGCGGATCCAGGCATCGGAGGTGTCGAGCCGGCCGGCGAGCTCGTCGTTGGAAACCACACGCGCGGGCAGGTAGGCGCCGACGCCGGCCACGAGGGAGCGGATCACGGCGGCGGCTCGCTCAGGAGGCGGCGGCGCGCGCGACGGGCTCGAGCGCGTGGCTGACCGCGCGCATCTCTTCGGTGATGCGCGTGTTGGTGTTCTGCCGGACGAGGTCGGCCGCCACTTTCACGGCCCAGGAGAAACCGAGCGCGTCGGTGCCGCCGTGGCTCTTCACGACCACTCCGTTGAGACCGAGGAACATGGCGCCGTTGTGCCGGCGCGGGTCGAACCGCTCGCGCAGCGCGGCGAGTGCCGGCCGGGCGACGAGATAGCCGAGCTTGCCGCGAAGGCTCGAGGTGAAGGTCTCCTTGAGCGCGTCGCGGAACATGCGCGCGACACCCTCGGCGATCTTGAGCGCGACGTTGCCGGTGAAGCCGTCGGTCACCACGACGTCGACCGAGCCTTCGACCAGGTCGGTGCCCTCGACGAAGCCGCCGAAGCGGATCGGCGGCGGGCTCGCCCGCAGCATGTCGGCCGCCCGGCGGACGACGTCGTCGCCCTTGAGCTCCTCGGTACCGACGTTGAGCAGACCGATTCGGGGCTCGTCGACGCCGAGGATGGCGCGGGCGAAGACGGTACCCATGACCGCGAACTGGACGAGCGCTTCGGCATCGCAGGCGACGTTGGCGCCGAGATCGAGGATCACGACCGGCCGCGAGCGGGAAGGGAACACGCCGCAGATCGCCGGCCGGTCGATGCCGGGCAGGGTGCGCAGGACGACCTTGGCCATGGCCATGAGCGCGCCCGTGTTGCCGGCCGAGACGGCGGCCGCCGCCCGTCCCTCCTTAACCGCGTCGATCGCGAGGCGCATGCTGCTCGTGCGGCCCTGGCGGAGCGCCAGGGAGGGTTTCGCGTCGGCCGCCACGAAGTCGGGCGTGTGGACGAGGGCGACCGCGGCGCGCAGGGCAGGATGGCGGTCGAGCAGCGGTCGCAGCCGGGTCTCGTCGCCGAACAGGACGAAGCGCAGCTCGGGATCGCGGGCGAGTGCGAGGGCCGCTCCCTCGACGACCATCGCCGGTGCCGCGTCGCCGCCCATCCCGTCGAGGGCGATCGGCAGGCTCAAGGACGTCCTCCCCGCACGATCGCGAAGGGTGTCGTCAGCGCCGGCTCGCTCTCGTCCTCGGGCTCGGTATCGGCGAGCCGGGCGCCGGGGGCGTGCGGGTAGGGATCGAGCGCCAAGGCCAGCTCCTCCGCCACGATCTCGCCGAGGTCGAGCGTTTCGCCCTCGAGCGGCTCGGGCTCCTCGCGCAGCGGATCGATCACGATCTCCTCGCCCTGCGGCTGCCGGCCGAGCGCGAAAACCCGGTGCAGCTCGGCTTCGACCCGATTCGCCACGGGCTCGAGGGTGACTACGCAGAGCTGCGTCACTTCGGCCTCGAGGCGGCCGGTCAGGGTGAGGAGCGGCTCGCCCGGGGTCCGTGCCACCGTGCCCTCGGCCCGCAGCCGGTCGAGCCGCTCGAGGCCGAGCCTTCGGGCGAGCGCCACCCGCTCGGCCGGCTCGGCGGCGATCGCGAAGGGCCGACCGCCGACCGGCACCCGTGCGATCTCGATCTCGCGGCTGAATTCGCGCTCGACGCCCACCTGTCCCCCGTCTGCGCTCGCCGCCCCGCACCCGTCACCGGAGGCGCGGTCGCGCGAGCGACGGCCGAGAACGCTAGGGCCGCGGCCCCAGAGGGTCAACGACTTTGAAGGTCGCGGTCGGCGCCGGGACCGTCGAGCCGGCCCTCGAGCAGGACCTCGGGCGCCAGCGCCTCGAGCCGCACCGCGGCCTCCTCGACCGCGGCCGCGAGCGCCTCGAGCCCGCCCGGGGGTGGCGGTTCCTCGGGGTAGAAGGCACGCCGGAGGAGCGTCTCGAGGGCGGCCCGCCCGCCTCCGGCGAGCGCATCGTCGAGGGCCGCGGCCCGGGCCAGGACGCTCGCCGTCATCCGCTTCACCCAGCGTCCGACCGAGAGGTCTCCCACCCCCATCTCGCGCAGATTGCGGTCGAGATCCTCGACCATCGCTTCGAGCAGCGCCCGGCCGAGACGCTCGCCCTCGCCGCCGAGCCCGCGCAGGCGGCGCAGCACGAGTGCGGTCTCGAGGCCGAGCATCTCGAAGCGGCCGTCGGGGGTGTCGGGCACGCCCATTCTCGCGTAGGGCTCCGGCCGCCGGGCCCGAGCGACGACCGCGTGGTAGAGCCGGCGGGCGGTCGCGGCACGGGCCCGCTCGGCCCGGCGGCGGGCCAGCCAGCCGCGCGGTTCCCCGGTCTGTTCGGCTGTCGCCATCGCTGCTAGATCTCCGCGCGTGCGTGCGAACCGGCCACGGAGGTGCACCATGTCGCGGCCCGCCCGGCTCGCCGGCCTCTCGGCGATCGCGTTGCTGGTGCTCGCAGCCTGCTCACCGACCGTCTCCAATCACGGCTATCGGCTCGACAATGCCCGGCTCGAGCAGATCCGGCCGGGTGTGACGAGCCGGGAAGAGGTCTTCCGCCTGCTGGGATCGCCCTCCGCCAAGGCGACCCTCGAGGACGGGACCTGGTATTATGTGGCGCAGCGCCGGGAGCGTGCCAACTTCTACAGCGAGCGGCTGGTCGACCAGGAGGTGGTGGCGATACGGTTCGACGCGCGCGGCATCGTCGAGCGGGTGGACCGCAACGGCCTCGAGCGCGCCGAGGCCGTGACACCGGTCGCCGACAAGACACCGACCCGGGGCAACGAGCTCACGCTCCTCGAGCAGGTCGTCTCCAACATCGGCCGCTTCAACTCGGGTACCGACCCGTTGAGCCGGCGGCAGAGCCAGCCGCCCTTCTGAGCCGGCGCCGCCGGCCGAGGGGCCGGCGGCTCTCCCGTACCCCGACCTTCGACACGGACTCCGGGCTTCCGAGAGGGGCCGGCCGTGGCTGGCCGGCCTCCCGCCGGCGGCGATCTTTTCGCACGGCACCGGCCGGGCCGTTGCGGGGGCGCCCGGGGCCCTCCTCGGCCCCCGGGGGG